>JBAVUV010000830.1:0-2537 GCA_049696955.1 Candidatus Sulfotelmatobacter sp.
GTCCAGACACTCCATCATGCGTTCCGGTGGAGGAGGAACGAACGCAGCGTTTCCAGGTCGGGTGTCGCCAATCCAGTTCTGGGAGTGGCGAAATTCGCCGGGTGTTTTGTTCGCGCCGCGTCCCCCACGCAGCAGCATTCCGTGAATCTCCCGGATGAGCCGCAGCGAAAGTGGAAAACCGCCTTGATGCGACGAAGACCATGTTGCATCGCCGCGACATAATTCGAGACCTCCTCAACATCATCGATAGGAACCCCAGGCGCTGCTTCGTTTTCAAATAGGAGCAAATCGGAAAAGGAAGATTTAGTGCCTTCGATCTGTGAAGAAAGAAGTGCTTTGTAAGGCTCCCCGGGGACGCGGCGGCGAACGGCACCCGCGATGCGGAGTATCCGAAGCGCTAGCTGCAATTGCAATCGGAACAGTCCGTACAGTCGCTACATCCGCTGCACTCCCCACAACCGCCGCAGTCGGTACACGCCGCGCAGCAACAGTCTATTGGGCACACACTAGGTACTTGATCCGGGGAGCCGATCGAATCTGGCGCTTGCGCACTCTGCTGGCCGCTCAAAGAAAATACGGTAATTCCCAATAGGTCCGTCATTTCCAAAGGGTCATCGGCAAACACTGACCCCACGTCTACTGGGTTGGCAGCGACTCGCTGAGCGTGAAAGTAGGGAAACGAACCGTTCACCTCCGCCGCGTAGTAGCGAGACGGAGCTTCGGTACTTGGTCTTAGAGGCGAGGCAATTCGGAGCAGCAATGCTTTTTTCGCCTGCGCAGCACTCTGACGCACATTTCCTCTATAAAAAGGTCGGGCCAAGCTGACCGTTCGCTGGAAGACAATCAGGAAAAAAGAGGCCAACACTATGGAAAGTTTCTTCTGCATCCTTATCAGTTTGGCCATACTTACCTCCAGTCTTTATCGAGGTTAGCTTAACCCACCGAGAGACAACTTACCGACGGAGATTTAGTTGTTACATTATTGATGCATCGGTTATGGGCTTTCATCATCGCCTAACACCAAAAAGAGATCGAATTAGCGAATCTACGGGACCGGTACCACGAATATGGGCGTCTGGCCGATTGGCGAAAGACGTTGCAACTCGCGAGTGCTGGATGCATCGACAACCGTGATAGTCGCGCGATGCGGATTAACCGTATATAGGGTATTTCCGTCACCACTTAAGGCCATGCTGAAGAACGGGACGCTAGTCGTCAAAGTAGTTGTGGTGGCCAGGGTGGTGAGGTCCGCTTTGACTACTTGGTCGTAAAAGTCGAAGATTTTGCCCCGCGGCTCTCCAGCGGCGAAATAAACGGCATCTTGACTCCGAGATACCAGTGCTACTTGCAGCCCGTTCAATTTTCCACCCGTGAAAGTGTTGCCAAGGTCATGGGTCGTTTCTGAGGAGAGATCAAGCATAAATCCTGAGCCGTCGCGCGCAATGAAACCGATGTGCTTTTCGTCGGGCCCGAGGAACATTGCTCCCCATCTGTTGACGAGGTTAAATCCCTTGACGTTCAGAAGCGCGTGCTTGAGTGGCTGGGTGGAATCGCTGAGCGTGATTTCTCTTACCGTGCCGCTGTCCATACACCCGACATAAAGGGTTAAATCCTGAGTGGTTGGCAATAACACTGAATGACACTCTGGAATCGACACATGATCGTGGAGAAACCGATTGTCAATGGTGTCGAACGCCGCGATGTAGAAATCCGTAGTTTCCGGAGTGTTGTGATTCTTCAGCATATATATGTATTTCCCCGACGGAGCCATAGCCATTCTTGTCGGGTACACAGGCATCGTGGCCTGCATAGTATCTGGATTGACGATCCGGCTTACTAGCGCGCCCGAGGTCGTGTCGTAAACCTCCAAAAAACCCTCGAGGAGCTGCGTATTGGCGTTGGCGCGATTGGAAGAAACATAGATTCGACTTCCGTCGGGGGTTAAGGCGATGTCGGGGTACATTCCTGCCTCGTAGCTCCTCATCACCTTTCCGTCGGATGGATCTATGAGCAGAACGCGTGAGTGAACGTCTCCGTTTCTTGTATCCACAACATAGAGCCATCCAGTGTGCGGCGTCGCGGCGTTGTCTAAGACAAGTGATGATGCCGACCAGCCGCGGACGCAGGGCAGAAACGCTGCCAGTCCAGCAATGACAACACCAGCAAAAAGATTACGGTGAACGCGTGCTCGTGAATTCATGGAAGTGTACTCCTTTGCCTGCAGCGGCGATATAAATGCTGCTCCGCCCTTTCACTCTTCATAGGGGTTAGCCTGAAGGCCTCCGCTTCAGCCAGTACGAACGCACTTCAGAGTCGGCTTACCTCTTCGCGGCTATTCCTAGCGTCCGTGGAAACAGAACGCGCCTCCAATCCAAGCCAGCGCAAACGCACTGATCGCCCGTACCGCTGGCTGCCACTGGCCAACAACGTACGTATAAAGAATGGACTCGTCTGCCTCGTCGGTTGTGGAAGCGAGATACATGGCCCAAATGGGTACAGTTCGACACACGGCAAAAACGGACATTGCGAATACACAC
>JBAVUV010000831.1:0-1647 GCA_049696955.1 Candidatus Sulfotelmatobacter sp.
GGTCTGGGGCGAAGAACCGGATGGTTTTCAGAAGCAGGCGAACCCACTTATGCCGTCCGTCGCACACGGGAATCACAACGGCCTTAGGGCTGGCTGCTTTGCTCAGCCAGCAAGGATTGATTTCAACCTGACGCCGCCGCCCAACTCTCCGCAAGAGGAGGCACAAGAGGACGAGCCGTTTCCCCTGATTGAAGATACGACCCTCCTGCGAACGGAACTATCAAGGGTAATCGACGTTGTCGGCCAAAACGCCGCTTTAAATTCAGTTGTCCGGGTCGCACTCGGCGTTCAATTTCTCACCCTCAAACCGAGTTCTGCGGAAGCCAACGCCGTGCTCGCTGCAAGCATGCCCGAACAATATGGCGTCAGGATAACCGATGAAGAGGACTTTATTTTCCAGATCAACAGGCCATACACAAGTCGGAGCGCTGGGGGCATCAAGACGAACTTCATTATGAAATGGAGTGTCGATCGGCTCCAGATCATAGCCCTTGCTCTTCAGGTCGGTGGGACAACTACTTCTGCGCAAACTTCAGCCTCGGGATCTCAGACCGCGCAGTTCATCGCCGCCAGCGTAAATTTCGATGTTAATAACGTTCAAACGGCGAGCCCACTTCCCAACGGCCAACCCGCTTCAATGCTGCGGGAGGCTCTCGCCGCGGTAGCGGAAATGCAGAAGGCCATTGGCCTGAACATTGAGGGATTTCAAAATGCTTAACTATCCCGCTAAGATCTATCGACAAGCGATGGTCGTTCTAGATTCTAGCTCCAAGCCGCCAAACGCCTCGGTCTCCCCATATGAGACGGTGCAGCTACAGCTCAGCGCTACCGGGTTCATGGATGACATGCCTACAGAAACCCTGGTCTTGACGACGTTCTCGAGCGTGCCGGTCATCTGGGAGTCGGAGTTGAGGCAACAGGAATACCAGGAACTGGGGGCAGCGCTGGGCGAGATGACGAAGCTCGAGGAGGGGGACGAATGGAAAATTGACCCTCCGGTTTACAACGCCGCCTGCTACGTAGCGGCCGGGCTGATGGTCCATTCGTTTCCAGCGCCCCGTATCTTTAATCACGGAACAAAGTCGGTTGTTTTCAACTGGTCATACGGGGCAGACAATATGTATCTGACCATAAGCGCGGACCACATCTCTGCGCTGATATCCTCCCCAGAACGCATCAAACGGCGAGTGGAATACTCCTTAAATGAGCTGACAGATCCGTCTGTGGCTCTCCTGTCTGTTAGAGCCTTTCTCAAGAAGCCGGTACAAAGATTGGTCAGCGGAGCGGTGACCGATTCGACAGAGTTCGTCGGCTGAGTCCGGTATGAGATGCGGCGGCCACATCCCAGATGGCGATAGCTTGTTCCGCCAATCCGTTTTCCCATTAGCGTTCAGAGGCCCGAGATACGCCAACCAAAAATTGCTGAAGCTCGATTATGACGAAGGAAGCCAGTCTTTGCTGGGTTCCGTAACCTGGGAGAAGTACGTCCCCACCACAGAACTTATTCACCGATACGGCTGCCGCCTCGCATCTCACATGAACGAGAAGAACCGGGCGGCCGGCAAGTCCAAGGACAAGGACCGGCGAGTTTATTGTGGCGCTTACGAGCTGAAGGGAAAGGCAATCCGCTCACTGGCAGCGTCCGAC
>JBAVUV010000832.1:0-3250 GCA_049696955.1 Candidatus Sulfotelmatobacter sp.
GATAAAGACGACGTTGAGCCGGCCGCGCGCCACCGGATCGCCGTCAATCGTATCCGCCAGGTTGTTGATGAACTTTATGATGAGCTTGGCCAACTTGTAAGCCGGCGCCGCTTTGCCAGCGAAGAAAAATGTCCGAGGCACCATCTTCATGCCAGGATTTTCCCGCAGCCGGTTATAAACGATCACAATCCGCAGCGCATTCATCAATTGCCTTTTATATTCGTGAATCCGCTTGATGTGGCAGTCGAAGATGGTATCGGGATCGACGATATACCCGGACGTTGACTTGAGCCAATTAGCAAACTGCACTTTGGCCTCTCGCTTTGACTTCAGGAACCGTTCACGCGCATTGGAATCCTCCGCGAATGGCTTCAGCTGTTTAAGTTGGCTAAGATCTGCAATCCAGCGATCTCCGATGACTTGCGTGATTTCGCGGGCTAGAGCGGGATTGGCCTCGCGCAACCACCGCCGTGGCGTCACTCCGTTTGTCTTGTTGCTAAAACGCTCGGGAAACATTTCCGCGAGATCCTTCACCGTCGTGGTTCGCAGCAGCTTGGAGTGGACAGCAGATACTCCGTTGGTGCTATGCGAGCCAACAATGGCAAGGTTGGCCATCCGGATTTTGCGCGGGCTGTCTTCTTCCACCAGGCTCATGCGCTGCACCCGCCCCTCGTCGCCGGGGAAGCGAACCCGAACTTCATCGAGCAGCCGGCGGTTAATCTCGTAGATGAGTTCCAGGTGACGCGGAAGCAGTGTCTCAAACCACGGCACCGGCCACTTCTCCAGAGCCTCTGGCAGCAAGGTGTGATTTGTGTACCCGAGCGTCTTCTTCGTCAGGTCCCAGGCCTGGTCCCATCCCAGGTGCACATCGTCGAGCAAGATTCGCAACAGTTCAGGAACCGACATGGAAGGATGCGTGTCATTGAGTTGAATTGCGGCTTTTTCCGGCAACTTTTCCCAATCCGAATTGTGACGCTGGAAACGGCGCACCAGGTCGGCCATGGAACAGGCGACCAGGAAATACTCCTGCAGAAAGCGCAGCCCTTGCCCCTTGGCAGTGGAATCGTCGGGATACAGCACACGCGTTAGCGACTCCGCTTGGAGCGTTTCGCCGAGAGCGCCCACAAAGTCTCCGGTGCCAAACTTCTCAAAATCGAAATAATCGGGCGCCGCCGCGGCCCAGAGCCGGAGTGTGTTGATCGTCTTTCCACCATAGCCCACCACCGGACGATCAAACGGGATGCCGATGAGGCTTGACGGCCGGCCGGGAATGACTTGAAAATTACCCTCTTCCAACTTGAATGAGACGTTCAGCTTGATTTCCACCTGCTCGTGAAGCCGGCTGATCTCCCAAGGATCGCCGTAGCGGAGCCAGTTGTCGGGATTCTCTTTCTGCCAGCCATCTACAATCGATTGCTTGAACATGCCGTACTCATAGCGCAAACCATAGCCCGTGCCCGGGAGCTGCATGGTCGCCATCGAATCGAGATAGCACGCCGCGAGGCGCCCCAGACCGCCGTTGCCCAACCCGGCATCTGGTTCTTGCTCAATCAATTCCAGCCAGTCGATACCATGTTCTTTCGCTGCATCCGGCAACAGCGGATCCAGCAACAGGTTGGTGATGTTGTTAGCCAATGAACGTCCGATGAGAAACTCCATCGAGAGGTAATAGATGCGTTTGGCATTCTGTTGCTCGTAAGTGTTCTTGGTCAGCACCCAATTCCGGGCGAGAATGTCTCGCACGGAATGGGAGAACGCCTCAAAACGCTCATGCGCACTCGCTGCTTTGGGATCGATCGCTCTGTCAAAAACCAGGTGCCGGTCATAAAGAGAGTTTTCCGTCCCGATAAACGACATCGCGCCGTACCCGTACTTTTGCAGAGCGTCTGAAACATTAGTTGGGCTGGTGGTCATGGGGACGACTTTTGCGGAGCTTAGGCGCGCCACGCGATCGGTGCTCATAAGATGGTCCTTCGTTTTCTACGTTGTGGAACGGTTCGTGTTCAATATTCAGAGCCACGCCAGTCAAGAGTAAATATCCTCGTCTGGCCTGAGCTCAATTCCTGACGCTGCGAGGTACGCGCGCGTGGCCTTTTCGGCCGCGAACCAATCAATTTCCGGTGACCAAAGTGGACTGCCTCTTTTTTCCCAGTGCTGGTACGCGAGTTTTTGCACCAGTTCATGACGATCCTCTCCATAGAGATCGGTCAGCGGCTCGGGCCGTTGCACGCGGTCTTCGCTTCGAGTCTGTTCAGTCATGGGATCCTGGTTTGCTCTTCGGCGCATCTCCTTTATAACTACTTCGATTTACGGTAATACCTGATCAGGTTGTTGGTGGAACTGTCGTGGGCGAGCTGCGGTTCGGTTTTGCTCTCCAGTTCAGGGATGATGCGTTGCGCGAGGACTTTTCCCAGTTCGACGCCCCATTGATCGAATGAATCGATATTCCAGATTGCGCCCTGGGTAAACACAGAGTGTTCGTACAACGCCACTAGCTTTCCGAGGGTTTTTGGGGTGAGCTTTTCAGCCAGGATCGTATTCGACGGACGGTTGCCTTCGAAAACCCGGTGCGGAACGAGCCACTTGGGAGTGCCTTCCGCCTTGACTTGCTCCGGAGTTTTGCCGAAGGCTAGTGCTTCAGTTTGTGCGCAGACATTCGCGATCAGCATGTCGTGGTGCCGCCCCAGTGGATTGAGCGCCTGCGAAAAAGCGATGAAGTCGCAGGGAATGAGTCTCGTTCCCTGGTGAATCAGTTGGTAGAAAGAGTGTTGACCGTTGGTTCCCGGCTCTCCCCAATAGATCGGACTCGTATCGTGCTTAACCTTTTTTCCTTCAATCGTGACGTGCTTGCCGTTACTCTCCATCGTCAGTTGTTGGAGGTAGGCCGGAAAGCGTTTCAGGTATTGTTCGTAGGGCAGAACAGCGACGGTTTGCGCCCCGAAGAAATCGTTGTACCAGATCGCCAGAAGACCCATCAGCACGGGGAGGTTTTGCTGGAATGGGGCGGTGCGGAAGTGTTCGTCCATCTGATGGAAACCGTTCAACATTGCCTGAAAATTCTCAGGCCCAATCGCGACCATGGTTGACAGGCCAATGGCGGAATCCATCGAGTATCGTCCGCCAACCCAGTCCCAGAACTCGAACATGTTAGCGGTATCGATCCCGAATTTCGCAACCTCGGCCGCATTGGTCGAGACCGCGACAAAATGCTTCGCCACCGACTTTTCGTCCCCGCCTAGTCCAGCAAGAG
>JBAVUV010000833.1:0-1584 GCA_049696955.1 Candidatus Sulfotelmatobacter sp.
GCTCAATTTCGCGGTAAATATCAAGGTGGGCACCGCGCACAGCCCGATCTTTTTGCGTTACGGCAATAACCGCATGGGGCGCCGAAGAACACCTCTGGACTGAGACAACCACGACCGTGTTCGCTGCGGCGCTGCCGGTCGCAAGCATTCCCAACGCAAATATTGCTAGACTTCTCACCGCACTCGCCCCAGCTTATCCATCGGCCAATAGCCGAACACAGCTTTACCGTAAATATAACTTTGATCGACCGGCCCGAAGTCTCGGCTATCATTCGACATCGACCGGTGATCTCCCAGCACGAGATAGCAATGCGGCGGAACTACCGTCTCCGGATATGACCGCGAGTCGGCATAGGCCGGCGGAACGTAATCCTCTTCCAGAGCTTCATCATTCACATACACCTGGCCGCCATCGATACGAATGCGGTCGCCGGCCACTCCAATCACGCGCTTAATGTAGCTTTTCGAGGGATCGCGGGGGTAGCGAAAAACAACAATGTCGCCTCGCGAAATCGGCTCCAGGCGGTATACGAACTTGTTAACAAAGATTCGCTCCTGATCTTGGAGCGATGGCATCATGCTGGTGCCTTCCACCTTTACCGGCTGATAAATGAAGATGATAATGAACGCCGAAATCGCCAGCGAAACCACCAGGTCGCGCAACCACACTCCCAAAGCCGGACGCAGACGCGCTCCCGCATCCATCGCTTCTCCCTCTGCTGCCGGCGGAAGCGGTTTTACTGGAATTACCTTTGGCTCTGTAGCGGGCACTTCTGACATGCGACTTCTATTGTATACAGAACACCACCCCGTAGCAGCGGCTTCACAGCGATTTCGAGCACGGCAACAAGTGCGTCATCCACAATATGGCGCAAAGCAGGTTAAAATGAGGTCTCAGGAGACAGCTATGCCAGCGAGTCGATTCTTTCGTCGCAAGTTTGTGCACCGCGCGCTTACTCTAACTTTGCTCTTATTGGTAACCCTGACTATGACTTCGCTTTGGGCAGCGCCGCAAGGCGAGGAAGAAGAGACTGGCATTCCCGCCTACAATGCCGGACCGCCGCCGAAAGGGACGAAACTACCCGCCATACTCACGAAAGATCAACTCTGGGGGGCGGACGCGGAGTACCCGTATCAGACCCACGCCTACGAACTGGCGTCGAAGATTCCAGTTGTCCTCCATCAACAGCCCTGCTATTGCTATTGCGATCGGATGGGCCATAACAGCCTGCATAGCTGCTTTGAAGGCACGCACGGAGCCCGCTGCTCCACGTGCCTGAAGGAACTCTATTACTCTTATCAGCAGCACAAAGCCGGCAAGACCGCCGCTCAGATTCGGGCTGGCATTATCAAAGGGAATTGGAAGCAGATCGATCTGGAGTCAGCTGCGGCGATCAACTAGCGCCCGGGACTCGTTGGAAATGTCTGCCGACTCTCGCCTAACGTAGCTCGGTCTAAGCGAGGAACCGAAGAGAGTAAGAAGGGCCAGCCAAATGGCGGATTCGGCTGGCCCTTTCCCGGCTTCGGTGGGGGTTATTGTTGTGTCTTGGACTTTGCCTCGTGCTTAGTCGTCGACCCGGCTGC
>JBAVUV010000834.1:0-1874 GCA_049696955.1 Candidatus Sulfotelmatobacter sp.
CGATCGGGGTGGTCAACCTTGCCAAGGGCGCGGTGAATCCGGTGATGGGCATGATTCCGGTAGCTTATGCGCCTAGCTCAGTTGTACTGGACTCGGCTACTAACTCGCTTATCGTTGCCAACGACAAGGGCCTCGGCGCGCGGAACTCGTTCGAGTGCGACTACGGGGTCTGCGACTACAACACTCACCAGGACAATGGCACGGTCAGCATCGTTTCAGTGCCCGACAGTGCGACCTTGCAGACGATGACGAAGCAGGTGTTCCAGTTCAACCACTGGGATCTGACGAAAAATATCGAGTCCGCCTCCGGTGGCAACCCTCATGCGAAGCCGGTCGCTCTCCCGAAGAAGATCGGCGATCCGTCGCTCATCAAACACGTGTTCATGATCATTCGTGAAAACCGCACCTACGATCAGATTCTGGGCGACGTGGCCGCCGGCAATGGCGACGCCTCGTTGGCAGTGTTCGGCGGGAAGGACACGCCGAACGTGCACGCGCTGGTGACGCGCTTCCCGCTCTTCGACAATTTCTACGACCCAAGCCGCCAGTCTGCGGACGGTCACCAGTGGATCACCGAGGGAATGGCGCCATACGCCGACGACATCCAGTCGCCGGATTGGGTGCGCAGCTATCCGGGCGGAAACGCCGGCGACGCACTGGCTTATCAGAACAAGGGCTTCCTGTTCTCGGAAGCGGCGGCCGCCGGTCAGACGGTAAAGATGTACGGCGAGTACGTCGAGTACGACACTTTCCTACAGCCGAACGGGTCGACTAACGAGCCGAGTTGGAGCGACTTCTACAACGATGCGCTAAGCTTCGAGGCTGGAGGCGAGCCGACGCTGTATTACCAGAACACGGTGCAGGCGCACTCCTCTGTTCCGGCCGTGTATAACCACCTGATCAAAAACTTCCCTATATTCGATCTGGGTATTCCTGACCAGTTCCGGGTCGATCTGTGGGTGCAGGACTTTAATAATGACGTGGCGGCTGGCACGGTGCCGAATTTGAGCCTCCTGTGGATCATGGACGATCACACGGGCGGCCCGCCAACTCCGGATGCCGAACAGGCCGATAATGACCTGGCGGTTGGGCGGATCATCGACTACATCAGCCACAGCAACATATGGTCATCGTCGGCGATCTTCATCGAGGAAGACGATGCGCAGAATGGCGTCGACCACGTTGACGGTCATCGCAGCCCCGGCTACATCGTAAGCCCTTACGTTGTGCAGGCCGGACCCACCGACCACACCTACTACACGCAAGTCAACATGACGCGGACGATCGAGCAAATCCTCGGCCTGCCGCCCATGAACCAATTTGACCTGGTGGCGTCGCCGATGGGGACAGCTTTCGTCAAGGGCACGCCGCCACAGCAGAACTTCCAGCCGTGGACACACGTGCCGAACCAGGTCCCGCTCGATCAGGGAGTTGGACAGAACGGAGACCACTCAAAAGAGAGCCGTAAGGTGCAGGAACTGAGGGCGGCCTGGATGAAGAAGAAGGCGGAGATCTTCGCTGGAAAACTGACCAAGCCCGACTCCGAGGACCCGGACACCGTGAACCACTTCAACTGGTACATGTCGACCGGGTTTACGAAGCCCTATCCGGGCGAGAAAACGGTTCGCCCGCCGAGCGAATTCAACAACCCGGCGCCCGCCGGCGAAGACGCGGACGACTAAACTTGTTACGGGTGCAACGGCCCTCTCCTCGATTACCGGGGAGAGGGCTTCTTGTTTACTGTCCCAGTCCAAGGCGCAGCAACAAATTGCGAAACCGCGAATCGCCGCGCAGCACGTCATAGGCGGGATTTACCTTCAATGAGGTGAGCGCGTTCGAGCGTTACGCATAAGCTTTCTCCAGCCAGGCGAGGG
>JBAVUV010000835.1:0-4390 GCA_049696955.1 Candidatus Sulfotelmatobacter sp.
CGCCCTTCGCAGCCAAGCATCATGTGGATCAGCCAAACTGTTTAACATGTCACATGCCGGCTTCCGCCAGCAGCGACGTGGCGCATACCGAGGTGACTGATCATCGTATTCTGCGGAGACCACAAATCGAGGCCGGGCTGCTGCAAGATGCAGGAAATGAGTCCTCGTTACCGAACCTGATTCCCTTCCCTCCTGCAAGCACGACCGACACTGATCCACGCGACCTCGCTCTGGCTTGGGAGTCGCTGGTCGAGAGTGGAATGACTGCTGCTGAACCCCAAGCCCGCACCCTGCTATCGAAGGCGTTGAAACAATCTCCGGATGATCGCGCACTGCTTTCGGCATTGGGCTACATTGAGCAAAAGCACGGGGCAACTGAGGATGCCCGCACGCTCTATCAAAAAGCATTGGCGATCGACCCGGACATGGTCGACGCGGCGACCAATCTTGGTGTAATCGAGGCACGAGCCGGGAACTTGGGAAATGCTATCTTTCTTTGGCAGAGAGCATTCGAACTCGCACCCGCACGAAGCAGCATCGGCCTGAACCTGGCACGAGCTTACTGTGACGAAGGCAAAGTGGAAGAGGCTCGAAAATATACGCTGCGGGTCCTGGAGTTCAATCCCGATCAGGCCTCGGCCAAGAACCTTCTGAAATTCCTGAACCGGATCCCGGCCAAATGCGGGCTGTAAGTGGATGTTTACTTGATCTTGAAGAACATCTGCGCGAATTTGGATTGCTAAAAGCACATAGACACGGAGTAACGGGAGTCCTAGAATTTCAGCAGCGTTGGAGAAGAGCATGGGGATAGGTCGATCCGTTTTCCGGAACAGCGCCTTCTTGGCAGGAATATTTCTTGCCTGCCTGGGTTGCGGAGCTCTGGCCCAGACGCGGCAAACGGCCTTCGATTTGGATGGCAAACCCTCGAATCCCCTCGCTCAGTCATCGGGCAAGGTTGTGGTGCTTGTCTTTCTCCGGCAGGATTGTCCGGTTTCCAGCCGCTACGCTCCGGTCATTCAGCAGATCAGCGAGAGTTACCGGCATGACGCCAGTTTTTTTCTCGTCTATCCCGACAAGGCTGAAT
This sequence comes from Candidatus Sulfotelmatobacter sp., assembly GCA_049696955.1. Taxonomy (GTDB): domain Bacteria; phylum Acidobacteriota; class Terriglobia; order Terriglobales; family Acidobacteriaceae; genus Sulfotelmatobacter. The sequence goes on from JBAVUV010000835.1 coordinate 1,085, forward strand.
CGGCGCAGACGATCCGTAAATATCTCGCCGATTACGGATATCATTTGCCTGCGTTGCGTGATCCCGAGCATGCACTGGTGAAACAGGCCCTGGCTGAGATTACTCCAGAAGCGGCTGTATTCAATCGGGAAAGCAGGCTGATCTATCATGGCCGCATTGATAACTGGTATGTGGAATTTGGCCGGTCGCGTCCTGCTCCCACTACGCATGAACTCAGCAACGCCATTGATGCGGCGATTGCAGGCAAGGCTGTGGCCGAAAGTGCAGTCAAGGGAGTGGGATGCTACATCTCAGACCTGGAGTAGATGCTGCGTTTAAGAGACGGCTCATGTGGATTTTCGTCCTGGGCCTGGCTGCATGCGCTTTGGGAACGGCATTCGCGAAAGGATTTCCGCGCCAGGATCACCATGCAGGGGTAAGCGAGACGCAGGTTACGTTCAATCGAGACATTGCTCCCATCATCTTTAACTCCTGCACTTCTTGCCATCGCCCCGGCGAGGCAGCGCCGTTCTCGCTGTTGACGTATGAAGATGTGAAGAAACATGCGTTGCAGATCGCGGAAGTTACGCGCACGCGAAATATGCCTCCGTGGCTGCCCGAACCGCAAGAATTGAAGTTTGCCGACGAGATGCGCCTGTCAGCGGCGCAAATCAATCTCATTCAGAAGTGGGTGGATCACAGCGAACAGGAGGGCAATCCCGCCGATCGACCGCAGCCGCCGAAGTTCGTCGAGGGTTGGCGGCTGGGTGCGACTGATCTGATTCTGAAAGCAGAAAAGCCGTTGGTCCTTCCCCCGGAGGGCTCGGACACCTACTGGAATTTCATCTTCCGCCTGCCGATCCAGGAGACACATTGGGTCAAAGCAATCGAAATTCGGCCGGGCGATAAGCGTTTCGTTCACCACGCCAACCTTATGGTTGACCGTGAAGGATCGTCGCGACGCCGGGAAGCCACACCCGGAGCGGGGTTTGGCGGAATGGAGATCCGCATCGAATCACAGGTGTTCGATCCCGACAGTCACTTGCTTTTCTGGAAGCCGGGCACCGTCCCCTACACCGAGCCGGAAGGAATGGAACTTCGGTTGGACAAAGGGACTGACCTGATTCTCAATACTCACCTGCAACCCTCCGGGAAAACCGAAGTGATTCAGCCGAGCATCGGAATTTATTTTTCTTCGCATCGCGCGACTAAGTTTCCCATGCTGCTGCAGTTGGAAAATGATGCAAAACTTGACATCCCCGCCGGGGACAAAGACTTCCTGATCACGGATGACTTCACGCTTCCTGTCGACGTTGATCTGCTCGCGATCTATCCCCATGCACACTATCTGGGCAAGGATATTCAGGCTTTTGCCACCCTGCCCGATGGTCAGAAAAAGACGCTGATTCATATTCCGCAGTGGAACCTGAATTGGCAGGCGGTTTACCGCTATGCCGAACCGGTGCTGCTGCCAAGGGGTACTGTCGTGAGTTTGCGGTACGTGTACGACAATTCGGAGGCGAATCCGCTGAACCCTAACCATCCGCCGGCGCGAGTCAGGAGCGGGAACCGCTCCAGCGACGAAATGTGCCACCTCTGGCTGCAGGTGCTTCCGGTGAATTTCGATCCCACACAAGGGGACCCGCGAATGCTTCTGCAGGAGGCCCTCGCGCAACATCAAGTGGATAAAAATCCCGCTGACTTCGAAGCGCATTACAATCTGGCAGCCATGCTTCAGGCCAAGGGAAAGCTGGATCGCGCGATGGACGAATATCAAGCCGCCCTTCGCCTTCGTCCTGAGGACGCAATTGCCAACAATGCGATAGGCTCAGTGTTGCTGGCGGAAGGCCATCCCGGGCAGGCTGGCCCTTATCTGGAGGCCGCATTGAAAGCGCGTCCCGACTATTTTGATGCGCACTACAACTTTGGGAACGTATTGGCCGCGCAAGACGATTTTGAAGCTGCCTCAAACCAGTTTCTGCTGGCGTTGCGGGCACGGCCGGCCGATGCAAATACAGAAGCGAATCTGGGCAGCGCCCTGGCGGAGATGGGCAAATTCTCCGAAGCCAAGATTCATTTTGAGCGCGCCTTGCAGCTCGATCCGAGTAACGCGCTAGCGAAAGAGAACTTGGCAGAACTGCAACGGACCATGAAACAGTAGTCTGCTGCATGAGATTTGATTTTCGAAATTCAAATGCAACGCGACCAGTTAATTCCGACGACTTTGCTTTCGGCCTGTCTTTGGATATTCTCGCCCAGCGGATTGGCGCAGCAATCGCTTCCGGACGCCCCGGCTGCGCAAGGCAAAGCCTCGCTTCCTTCCGTCCCTGACTTCGCCGAAGCGCGCAGGCTCATGCAACAGGGAAAGTTCGATGATGCGATTGCGAATCTGGAATCGATTCAGTCAGGCAACCCCCACGCGAACGGACTCGACCTGGAACTCGGCACAGCCTATTACAAGAAGAGTGATTTCCCTAAAGCTATTGAGTATCTGAAGAAGGCTTCCGTCGCAGACTCTGGCAACAGCGAGGCCACGCAATTGCTGGGTCTTTCCTATTATCTCGGAGGGCATCCTGCGGATGCGATTCCGCTGTTAGAAAAAGTGCAAGGCTGGTATCCGCGGGCAAATGTGGATGCCGCCTATATTCTGGGCATCTGCTATATCCAAACTAAGGATTATCCCCGCGCCCGCGTCGCCTTTGCGAAAATGTTCGACGTGCCGCCCGATTCTGCCGCCAGCTACATGTTCACCGCGAGAATGTTGCTGCGTCAGGAATTCGATCCGGTAGCCGAAGAGTATGCGCACAAGGCGGCCAGTCTCGACCCCAAGCTTCCTCTGGTTCACTTCCTGCTCGGCGAATTGTATTTGTACAAATCTCGCGTTCCGGAAGCAATCACTGAATTTCAGAAGGAACTAGCGATCGATCCCGGACATGCTGAAACTTACTACAAATTAGCCGACGCTTATTCCCGCATCCAGAAATTCGACGACGCCGAACGCCTTTTGCAGCGCTCCATCTGGCTTGACGCAACCTCCACCGGTCCCTTCATTCTCATGGGAAAAGTACTGGAGAAAAAGGGAGAATTCGAACTGGCAGTTCGCGCGTTGCAGAGGGCTGCGACCATGGACCCGAACAATCCCACAACTCACCATCTGCTCGGGCAGGCCTATCGCGATATGGGGAAAAAGGAAGAGGCCGAGAGCGAACTGACATTAGCTGAACAACTACAAACCAGGCAAGCTTCACATCCGTAACTTCGCGTCACTGCGGCGACGGCGGCAAGGGGCGGTTTTGCTCGGCCTCCAGTCGATCAGCCGCTTCCTTC
>JBAVUV010000836.1:0-4691 GCA_049696955.1 Candidatus Sulfotelmatobacter sp.
TGTACAAGACGACCAAAGAATTCCTGATGCGCTTTGGATTGAAGGATGTCAACGAACTGCCCAGCATGGAGGAGTTCGAGAAGTTAGTGGCAGAATCGTTTCAGTCCGAGCTGATTCCGGCGGAAGAAGCAGCGCGAAACAATTCCAATTCCTCCGAGCGGAACTCCGAACCTTCCGATCTGGCCGAGTCCTCCGCCGAAGCGGTTCCAGAATCCGCGACGCAAAAAGAACAGTCTCACAATTAGGCTGGGAAGCCTCGCACATATGCCTGCTGAACGTCTGCAAAAAATTATTGCCGCTGCCGGAGTTGCTTCTCGTCGCAAAGCCGAGGAATTGATCAGCGCGGGACACGTAAGGGTGAACGGCGCCGTGGTTACGGAACTCGGGACCAAGGCTGATCCGGAGGCCGACCATATTCGAGTGAATGGCAAGCTGCTGCAGGGCGCGCAGCGTCACGTCTATCTGCTGCTCAATAAACCGAAAGGTTATGTGACGACGGTGAGTGATCCGGAAAAACGGCCGACCGTCATGCAATTACTTCGCGGAGTGAAGAAGCGAGTTTATCCCGTGGGCCGGCTGGACTACGCCAGCGAAGGTTTATTGTTGCTGACCAATGACGGCGCGCTGGCCAACAAACTGATGAAAGCGGCGTCGCAAGTTCCGAAAACCTATGTGGTGAAGATTGCGGGAGTGCCCAGCGCTGAATCGCTCGAGAAATTGCGCGCTGGAGTTTCGATCGAGACGGAAAGCGGCCGCAGAGTGCGGACTGCGCCCGCGGGTGTCCGGCTGCTGAAAGAAGCTAATAATCCCTGGTACGAGGTCACGCTGATCGAAGGGCGCAATCGCGAGATCCGGCGCATGTTTGAGAAAGTCGGACATCATGTGGAAAAGATCAAGCGCGTCCGCTACGGGCCGCTCACGCTCGATATTCCGCCGGGGGAATTTCGCGCGCTCTCGGAGGCCGAGGTCGACCGGCTGCGGACGGCATGCAACAAGCCGACGCCAGGACCAAAGCGTTCTACGGCATAACAGATACTTTGAGTCCCGGAGGCGGCTGATTCTCGCCTCCGGGACCGCGGTGGGGGAGGACCCCGCTTTCCGAAGACTACTCGCTTCGGAACTTTTCGAATCGCAGCCAGCCTAATAAAGGCCTTGCTTGACCCAAAGGCGAACCTGCTCCTCTACCGAAAACCTCTGCGCCCGCGCGCTCATGAATTTGGATTCGAGTGAAAATGCATGAGCCTCCAGCGGCACCGAGAAGTGGAGCTTGGTGTTGACGAAGCTGCGGACGAAAAGTTCGGTGTAGCGCTCCAGCCCCAGAATCTCGAACTGCACGGCATGCACGAGTCCGTGAAATAGGCAACGCTCGTTGATTTTCTCGTTGAAGACAACCACGTCCACAAAAGTCAACGAATGCATGTGCCTCACTTCAGGCAGATTCGCAAAGCCCAACGCCCTGGCCTCCGGATAGAACGGCGGATTGGGCACGCGTTGACCGTGCAGTTCCACAATCCGCACCTGATCAAGGAGTTCGGCCGAGAAATAGGGCCACATGAGCGCTTTGTGGTGCTTGCTGAGAGGTCTCGCCGAATGATAGTAGGATTCGCGCTGATCGCGCAAATATGAGGAAACCAGTTCGATCGCCTCGTGGATACGCTTGTCGGTTAATGCAACAACAGGCTCGGAATCTGCCTGCACGCCGGGAATCCGATTTTCGATGGATGAATAATATTCACTGAGGGCGTTTGCCGCCTGCACTGATTTGTGGAGAACATCACGCTGGCCGAAGCGGGCCAGATCGTCGAGAGAAAAGCGGAGGCGGAGCTGGTGCGTGGCACAGTGCGCACTGAGCAGCTCCAGCTGGGCATGGCGCAGTTCGGAATTCATTTGGACGATAGAAACCCTATCGTCAGGGTTTTCCCACGAATACATCGGTCTTGCTCCTGAGGATGAAATACCGGAGGGGGCCCAATTGCTGATAAGTTATACGTTGTTATGTATACAATGTCAACATAATTCGTTAAGTTTATTCCGGCCTGGGTCGCTTGGCGGCGCTATTCTCTTTACGTTGTTATGTTTACGTAGTATACATAACGTTTATGGTAGCTCATTGAGCAAGGAGATCACGTGCCCCGGCCGCCCGACCCTGATCTGGAAGAACGAATTCTGAAAGCTGCGCGAAAGCTGTGGAAGAAAGGCGGTGAGAGCGGTCTCACCATGCGCGCCGTGGCGAAGGCAGCGGGAACAAATACACCCGCGGTTTACCGGCGTTTCCGCGACCGTGAAGACATTCTCCGCGCGCTGCTACAGAGCATTCGGTTGGAATTCGGCGCGTTGATGGAAGGGGCCGCGTCGGTGGAAGATGCCTGCGAGCGCTATCTCGATTACGCCCTTAGTCACCCCCACGAGTATGAATTGTTCTATCAGCACGAATACGATTTGTTTTATTCGCCGCGGGCGATTCGCGCTGGGGCAAGGAATCTAGTGGGGCGGCCAGCTCGCAATGCCATGAAGAAAATGCTGGCCGACAAATTCGGCGGAGCGCCCGAGGACCACGCGCGTCTCACCATATCGTTGTGGATGCTGGCCCACGGAGCGGCCATGCTGATGATGGCGAAGACGATCCTGCCCCAGGATGCGCACCAGGCGCGAGCCATTTTTACTGCATCGGTGGCAGCCCTATTGACGAAGCAGAATTTATGAAAACTGTGGCGCTTCGCCGGCGGGAGAGATTTCAGATCACCACAGTTTCTTTGTACTCACCGAACACCCGCCGCATCGCATCGGAAATTTCGCCGACGGTTGCGAAGGCTTCCCCGGCGGCAATAATTTTCGGCATCACGTTCTCGCCCGTTCGCGCCGCATCCTCGACTGCTTGCAGCGCAGCCTTGCAAGGTTGCGCATCCCGCCGCGCGCGCAGCGCCCGCACTCGTTCGATTTGCCGTGGCTCCAGTGCTGGATCGATCTTCTGAATCGGAATCGCTTTTTCCTCTTCTACTTCAAACCGGTTTACGCCGACCACGATAGCTTCTCCGCAATCTATAGCCTGCTGCGCCTCAAATGCGGCATTTTGAATTTCCTGCTGCACAAATCCGCGTTCAATCGCGCGCAGCATTCCGCCCATGACTTCAATCTTTCCCAGATATTCCGCGGCGCACTTTTCAATGTCATTGGTCAGCGACTCGATGTAATACGAGCCTGCCAGCGGATCGATAGTTTGGGCCACCCCTGACTCGTAGGCGATTACTTGCTGGGTGCGCAGGGCAATACGGGCGGCCTGTTCGGTCGGCAGCGCCAAAGCTTCATCATAGGAGTTCGTGTGCAGCGACTGAGTCCCGCCCAGAACCGCCGCCAGCGCTTGAATTGCCGTGCGCACGATATTGTTTTCCGGCTGCTGTGCCGTCAGTGTTGATCCGGCGGTTTGGGTATGAAAGCGCAACATCCAGGACTTCGGGTTCCTGGCCTTGAAATGCTCGCGCATGATTCGCGCCCACATTCTTCGCGCGGCGCGAAACTTGGCAACTTCTTCCAGAAAATTGTTATGCGCGTTAAAGAAGAAAGAGAGGCGGGGAGCAAACTCGTCTACGTCGAGGCCGGCCTTAATCGCGGCCTCCACGTAGGTGATGCCATTGCCCAATGTGAAAGCCACTTCCTGCACGGCTGTCGATCCCGCCTCACGCATGTGATAGCCAGAGATTGAAATCGAATTCCACTCGGGCACGTGCTCTTTGGTCCAGGCGAACATGTCGGTAATCACGCGCAAAGCCTGCGTCGGCGGATAAATATAAGTTCCGCGCGCGATGTACTCTTTCAAGACATCGTTCTGCACCGTGCCTGAAAGTTTCCGGATATCGGCGCCCTGCCGCCGCGCCACCGCCACGTAAAGCGCCAGCAGAATAGACGCCGTAGCATTGATGGTCATCGAAGTGGAGATCTTCGTGAGGTCGATGCCGGAGAAAAGCCGCTCCATATCTTCGAGAGAATCAATGGCCACGCCGACCTTGCCAACCTCACCGGCCGCCAAGGGGTGATCGGAGTCCATCCCAATCTGCGTCGGCAAATCGAACGCAACGGAAAGTCCCGTGGTGCCGTTCGCCAGCAAATACTTGTAGCGCTTGTTCGATTCCTCGGCATCGCCCATGCCGGCATACTGGCGCATGGTCCACAAACGTCCGCGGTACATGGTGGCCTGGACACCGCGCGTGAAGGGATATTCGCCGGGATAGGCTACCTCGGTCTCATAATCCGAACCTTTGAGATCCGCAGGCGTATACAGCGGCTTTACCGGAATGCGCGAAGATGTTGCGATATCTGGGCCGCGCTTCTCGTCCGCGAATTTGGTTCTCTCGGCCATGGTGAGCAATTCCCTCTAGCGCCAGTGATTCGCAGCCTAGAGCGTCCCTTGCATTATTCGCGCCGCGTTGCGTTCTTTTCCCTACGCCTGACCCTCAGGAAGGAACTGATTCCGAACCAGGCGAATGTCACAGTGGCGCAAACAGCGATGGCCACGCGCCCTGACCCGGCCTGTCCGGCATGATATTTGCCGTACTCTCTTACTGCGGCGCCTCCGAAACTTAAAGCCATAATCAGGAAAATCACCCCTGTAACCTCCAGCCACAGCTGGTGCAGCACTCGTCCGAAGGCCCGCCCGGTGGCGGCGGCCGCCTTGCCCGCTGCGCGGACGGTCCGGC
>JBAVUV010000837.1:0-1520 GCA_049696955.1 Candidatus Sulfotelmatobacter sp.
GCGTCTCGACGAGCGTAGGTGTGGAATCAACGGCACGAAGCGCCTACGATCTGGGGTATAACGTGGTTACCGTGGTGGATGCGATGACGGACCGGAACATCGATGCGCACCGTAATAGCGTCGAGAAGATTTTTCCCCGGCTCAGTGAGACGGCCACTACCGGCAGCGTGCTGAAGTTGTTGAAGGATGCAGGGGCGCAGTGAGCTGGCCGCAGTTTCCAAAGCGCCGAATGGCTTCGATCATCGGAACGCCTCTGCGTGAATCCTGCGGCATTGACAGGGGAGCGCTATCCCTTATACCCTCACCCGAGTCTCGGCAAGCGTTTCGAACTTGGTTTGCCGATTTTGGATATCCGAAATGACAAGCCGACGACCTAAGGTGTTTTACGGCTGGTGGGTTGCGCTGACGGCAGCCCTCGGAAACTTCCTTAACACAGTCCCAATCGTCATATTTACCTTCGGAATATTTGCCAAAGCGATCGGCCGCGAATTTCATTCCGGACGCGCCCAGATTTCGCTGGCGTTTACGATTCTGAGTTTGACTTGCGCTTTGTGTTTCCCGCTGGTCGGACGATTGGTCGATAAGTACGGCCCACGCAGAGTGCTGATTCCCAGCATCACCGGCCTGGGTCTGATCCTTATCTCGAGTATTTTCTTGTCGCGAACGCTGTGGCAGCTCTACCTGTTCTATTTTGCTTTGGGCCTAGTCGCCGATGGAGCCGGGACGCTGCCATACTCCGATGTCGTTTCGCAATGGTTTGATAAGCGCAGAGGGCTTGCTCTGAGCGTAATGATGTTTGGCTTGGGGTTGGGAGCGATTGTCTTGCCTGCGGTCGCGCAGCAACTGGTGCAAAGGTGGGGCTGGCGCCTCTCGTACAGCATCTTCGGATTCGTGGTTTTGCTCATCCCTCTGCCGGTCGTTGCGGCGTTCCTGAAAGAGAAACCTCAGAGCATGGGACTTCTACCGGACGGCGAGACCGATGCTCTGGCGGCCACGCGGATGGCAGTGGAGGAACCAGGTGTGGCTGTGAGTGACGCATGCCGCACCCCAGCTTTCTGGATCATGGTGACCGTCTTCTTTCTGGTAACGGCGAGCGTGCATGCATGTTTTATTCACCTGCCCGCTATCCTCACCGACCGGGGAAGCACAGCTCAGATGGCGGCCCTGGCCAGTTCTCTTCTTGGAATTGGGCTGTTCATCGGACGGATAAGTTCTGGCTATTTGATGGATCAGTTCTTCGCCCCTCGGGTGGCGGCAGGGTTTTTCTCCGCGGTCGCTATCGGGCTTGGGTTGCTGGCGATAAGCCACGGGATCCGGTCTGCGTTGATCGGGGCCTTCCTGGTCGGTCTTGGCACAGGCGCTGAGGTAGACATAATCGCGTATTTGATCAGCCGCTACTTTGGGCTTCGTGCGTATGGAGCGATTTCTGGATGGATATGGGGCGTTTATGGGGTGGCTGGCGGCTTGGGAGCGTACCTGATGGGCCTCGGTTTCGATAAAACCGGATCCTATGTTGTACC
>JBAVUV010000838.1:0-13845 GCA_049696955.1 Candidatus Sulfotelmatobacter sp.
GCATGGGCACCCAGACCGCGCTTGAGGCCTTGCTTGCGCGCGCTCGCGTACTGCAGCTTTCCGTTGGCTACACGGACCCCTTCTACGACATCGACATCAAGGACGACTTAACTCGGCTGGCCGGGGAGCTACGGCTCGCTCCGGCCCGAGCGCCACGAACGGCGGCCTGGCTGAAACAGTGGGAACAGGCGGTGGCACCGTCGCGGACGGGCGCAGGAGAACTGTGAAGCTCACGCCATCCGGCAGACTATATTTTCTCGGCGTCGTCATGCTGGTGTCGCTTACGATCTGCTCACGCAATTTCAGCAGCCTGGGTGGACCATCCTTCATGATTCCGCTGGCAGTTGCCGGCATTGCGTACCTCCTTGCTATTCGCGAGTTCTTCTCAGCTCCAAGATTTCCGCGCCGTGTCATCTTCATCGGGCTCGCCTTGGCTGCTCTGTGGCATCTTCCATTTCTACTGACGGCGCCCGGTTCGGATGATGACATTCATCGCTACCTTTGGGATGGCCGGGTGCAGCGGCTCGGCTATAACCCTTATATTGTCGTCCCCAGCGATCCAGCGCTCGCAGGTTTGCACACGCCGGAGACCCGCACGCTGAACAACCCGTATTTACCGAGCCCGTATCCAGCCGGCGCTGAGCTATTCTTCCGCGCCGTGACAGCGATTCACGAGTCCATCTTTACGCTGAAAGTTGCATTTGTAATTTGCGACTTGGTGATCGCTCTGGTTTTGTTCGATATCTTGAGCAGAAGCGGGGAAGGAGTGCATTGGGTTCTGGCTTATGCCTGGAACCCCCTGCTGGCGATAGAGGTGGCAGGCAGCGGTCATATCGATATCGTCGGGGTTCTTCTGCTGTTGGTGTCATTCGCCGCGCTGGGGCGACGCTGGCGTGCCGTTGCAGCGGTGGCATTTGGGTTGGCTGTCGCTGTGAAATTTCTGCCGATTGTGCTCCTGCCACTTTATTGGAAGCGCGTTCGTATTCGCGACGGAGCGCTGGCGGCAGTTGTCGTCGGATTGCTATACGTACCATTTCTAAACCACGGAAGGATTCCGCTTGGTTCGCTCGGCACTTACGTGCACAGTTTCCGCTTCAACGATCCCGTGTTTGCAGCACTCGAGCAAGTGGTGACTCCAGAGTTTGCGGCTATGCTCGTCGTACTCGTCGGCTTTTTAACCGCAAGCTGGATGAGAAGCAAAGCTGCGGTGTGGTCTGCCGACGCATTTGCTTGGCCTATGGCGGCATCGCTTCTCTGTGCACCGGTCGTATATCCGTGGTACCTTCTGTGGCTGCTGCCGTTTATGCGGTCGGCTTCGACGGCGCCGGTCATCATCTGGACAGTGAGCATCATCCCAACTTACTACGTGTGGCATTTGCGCACGCTTGGTCGTCCGTGGGTGCTTCCTGGCTGGATTATGCCGCTGGAATACGGATGCGTGGCAATAGCCGGCGCAATCATCGGGTTTCGCCGGTCCACACAACCGGCGGAACCTCATACTCAACGGACTAAGTAAACGATACTGAGCCCACACCCGACTCGTGTATCCGGGAGTCATTTGCCGTCATCCAACACTGCATTCGTTCAATTCACCGAGGAGCAAAACTCTATGAGAAAGACAAAAGCGACCCGTGCAACGATCATCCGTCTTCTGGCTTTCGGTGTATTAGTCCTTTCTGCAACTTCCTGGGCGCAGACACGCTCGCCAATTCTCGATCAGGTCGCCAAGACCTTCGGCGTCGATTCGTGGGACAAGGTTGAGGCTATCCGCTACACCTGGAACGGTGAGATTACCGGACTCTTCAAAATTGCTCACAAGTGGGAGTGGGAGCCCAAAACCGGCAAAGTCAGCTACGAAGGGACGGACAAAGACGGTAAGCCGGTCAAGGTTTCCTATGTACGCACCGACCTTAGCAGTCAATCCGACGCCGTGAAAACTCAGATCGACCCGAGCTTCGTCAACGATAATTATTGGACTCTGTTCCCGTTTCACGCTTATTGGGACAAGAGCGCCAGCGCGATTGATCAGGGCAAGTTTAACCTGCCAGTGGGCCCGGGTATGGCCGAACTGATTCCGGTGAAGTATCCCTCGGATGTCGGCTATACGCCCGGCGACATCTGGGACCTTTACGTGGGTAAAGACAACCGCGTCGTGTATTTTGACTACCACCGCGGCGGACCCAAGCCGCCGAGCCGTGTTTTCGCAACCTGGGCAGGCTATAAGAAAGCCGGTCCCATTCTGTTCTCAACCGAGCATCGCGGCTTTGCCGATGGCAAGCCCCTGCACATCTTCATTTCGGACGTGGCGGTCAAGCTGACAGGCTCGGATACGTGGATGCCGGCACAATAAACAACAGGCGGGCTGGTTCGGGCAATTCATGTCGTTTTTTTACAAATCAACCTCTCTGGCAATCACAACTGTCGTGCAGGAACTGCCGAACTTGGGCAGATCGCGGGTAGGCGCCATCTGGATCTGCAGTTTGCGGCGTTCCCCGCGAATGATCGGACAGTAGTAATCGGGCTCCGCCAGCGCGCCTTGCAAGCGTCGTCGTCCGGCACAACCACCATGGCACGAGTCCCGGAACTCGCAAGGTTGGCAAGCATCGGGAAGCGTCCGAGCTTGCTCGAAAGGTGTTGAGTTTAGAATGTCAAGCCCCATCGAAATCAAATCCGACAGGGGCCTTCCCCCTCCTGGCCAATAAACGCAGGGCTGCGTCGTGGCGCGCGGCGTAACCCTCACGGTGCTGACGCCGCATCCTCCCTGGAGCGGCGGAAGGCCCGCCATGGCTCGAACCAGCGGTTCTCCAATCGCGATCACGTCGGTCTCCGCAAAGAGATAGCGGAAGCCCTCCCAGTACTCTTCGTAGGACAAAGCGTAGATGTCGGACCGGACGGCCTGGTATACATTCACGCGTAGCGGAGCGTCGAACTTCTTGGCCACTCGCGCCACCTCCGGCAGACGCAAGTAGTTCGCCTTCATCATGACCGCGATGATGGTTACCGGCATACCGAGCTTCATGCAACGTTCCGCCTGCTGGTGGATCAGCTTCCAATTGCCATCTCCGCGCTGTGCATCTTGCTCCGCTTGCGTCGGGTAATCGAGAGAAAACTCGACGTTATGGAAGGCGCGCAGTTCGTTGTCGTCCAAGACTGCAACGCTGTGGCCGTTGGAAGTGATGGTGAGCTTGATGGGTTGCGTTCGCAGGTAGGCTAAGATCGCTTTAAACTCTGGATGCATGCCGTTCTCGCCGGTGCCCAGATTCACCGACCGCACGGGCAATCGGCCCATGATGGACTTCACTTGATCCAGAGAGAGGCGATCCGTGCGGGTTGGGTCTCGGTAACAGAAAGCGCACGCCAGGTTGCACTCATTGGTGAGCCCGAGTCCAAGCGAAATCGTGGCATCAGGCGCCCTCATGCCGGATGGCATGGATGGAGATTTACTGGCGGCGCTATTCATGGACCATCCTCCACGCACCATCATGGCAAATGCGCGAAGCATTGTGTGTAGCGGGCAACTGCAGCATATGCTGGCCGGCTGCTCAGCTTGCGCTCCAGTTCAAAAATCCGTTCGTAGTCGGCGCTGCGAGAAATCCGCGACGGCAAGTAATCCGCAAGGACGCGTACACCCCGCTCGGCAATCGTCGCCAGCGACGCCTCTGTCAGCACGGCTCGCAGGCTATCTGACGTAAACAATCTTACCCGGCCTCCATACAAAGACTCTTGCGCCCACTCGGCGGTGAGGTTATTCGCAGCCGCCGCCAAATCCCCGGATTGTAGGGCGGCCTTGAATACCTCGCCGGCCCGGTTTCGCACCAGAACTGATAATATCGCGGATGAATTCCGCAAGGCACGAGCCACGCCGCGCAAGACTGCAATTGGATCGTCGAGATATTCCAGCACATTGTGGCACAGAATCACATCGAACGATGCCGCGGGAAACAAGTTCGTGAACTGCATCGCATCCCCATGTTGCAGTGCGACTTCGTCCGCAACTCCCGCTTCCTGTGCTCTGCGTTTCGCAATATCCAGCATCGCTTGTGACGAATCCAGCAGCGTAACCTGCATGCCTAGCTGCGCCAGCCGAACTGCGGTCACTCCCGTGCCGCACCCGAGATCCAGAGCAGACAATGAGTTTTTGGTCTGGGGCATGCAGATAAAATCCAGCAGATTGGCAAAGGCTAAGTCAGAGCGCAATCGACCCTCAGGTGTCTCGAGGTAGGCGGCATACTTTTCCACACCGCTATCGAAGCGTTCGCTCTCGGCCTTGGCGGTCATCTTTGTAGGACGGTCATTATGGGACGGTCATTCATTTGAAACTTATTCACGCGACATGCACGCGCAGCTGTCCCGCGATTCAGTCACTGGCTTGAACCATTGCGTACATCAAGAGGATAGTAGATCGAAAGAACCAAGCTTGTACAACGAAGCGAACACTGGTTCTCTGGAAGCGAGCGCAGCGCTCGTTGTGAGCGAGTACGCCGGCAAAGCCGTGGACCATGAGTTCCGCTTTGCCGCCGATTCGGGAGTTACTCTGTCATAGATTCCTGCGAAGCTGCCGATATCGCGGCAGGAGTCAGCGGGATAACCGAAAGAAGGAACCAGGGGGATGGCCAAATACGTGATTCAAGCTAAGCGTGGTGCACCGCCGGGAGGAGCTTATTCACAGGGATGGCGGGCCGGTGACTTCGTCTTCGTCAGCGGAACGGGCCCGATCGACCCGCTCCATGGCGGGCTGGTCGGCGACGGCATTGAGCAGCAGACGGAGCAGACCATTGATAACATTGTCGCCATTCTCGAGGCGGATGGAGCTTCTCTTCGCGACGTGGTGAAGGTACATGTGCACCTGAGTGATACGAGTTTGTTCTCGCGCTATAACGCGGTTTACGCGCGACGTTTTTCGCCGCCGTATCCGGCGCGCACGACGGTAGGTAGCGATCTTGGTCACACTCCAGGCATGCTGATCGAAATCGACTGCGTTGCCTACAGTGTGAAAAAAACACGCCCGAAACCAGCGCCTGGAGCAAAGAAAACGAAGACGAAGAAGAAGGCGAGCCGCCGGAACAAATAAAATTCACTCCCCGTCGCAGGAAACCCACGAGGCCGGGCCAACCGACCGAGGCCGTGGCGCGGAATTTCTTCTCTACACTCTCCGCCTAGACTGGCTCGGTGGCCGCGAGATCCATTGAGGACTTGGCCAACCCTAACGCGGGCAGCAACGGCGCCTCGTGTCCACGGGCGGTAACTTTCTCTACAGATACAATCTGGCCGTCCCGCACGAGGAGCGCGGAATTAAAGTTGTTCACCGTGGGGCAGACGTGGCGCGGTAGGAGATAGAGCGCCTCGCCTACCTGCGGACCTGCGGTCTGCCGGTTTAGAGCCACCGGGTTTAATGCCACGGGAAGATGCTCTTCACTGGGTGCGAGAGGCGTCAGTTCTGGATGTCCGGCGACCACGCACGTCGGCACGCCGGCATCGGCCGAGACCGCTTTGTGACCCGCATCGCAGGTGATGATTCCGTCGTGTGGCCGGCTGACCACTCGTGTTAATACCAACGCCGCTGGTGCGTAGCCGTATTCAGCGGACAGTTGCGCCAGACTTGTGGCATCGCAATAGACAATTGTTCCAGGCGAGACACGGTGGATGAACCCTGCGCCGTGAAAACCCTTGTACGAGAGAGAGCAGTGGAACGTCGGCGTCCCTGCGGTGATGACTTCCGGCACGCTCATCCCACCGTCCTGGATCGCGCTCACAAGTTTCAGCAAACGATCGTAGCCGGTATGCGCCGCTGCGCTTCGTTCGGGCTCGTCGAGCCCCCCGTACTGGCCGTCGTAGTAGTGCAGGCCCCTGAATTGCAGCTTTGCTTCTGCAATAGCACGCACGAGCCGTAGCACTTTGTCAGTTTCGCCCTGTTCGACTCCTGTGCGATTCATGCCAGGATTTATGTCAACAAACACGCCGGCTGAACTGCCTCGCCATTGGCGCACCTGTTCTTCGTTCTCGACCAGGACGGAAATCCGGACGCGCGGGAACTGATTCGCTATTGCGAGCACGCGGCGCGCATTTGCGCCCACCACCGGGTAGGCAAGAAGGATGTCGGCTGCTCCGCTGTCGCACGCTACCAGCAGTTCGAGCGTAGTTGCGCACTTGAAATTCCGGATACCCCTCTCGACAAGCATGCGAAGCGTGTAGGCCAACTTTGCGGTCTTGATGTGCGGACGCCAGCGATCCGCATCGCCTCCGAGCAGATGCAACGTCCGCGCAATGTTTGACGTCACGATTTCCGGATAGACCACTAACGCAGGAGTAAGGACGTCTTCAATGCCACCCACGCGGTGACGTTCGTCCCAGGGAAACTCGCTCAGCATGAATTTAAGCGCTGCCATCGCGGCTTCGATCATATCGCGCAAACCTGAATCAGCGCTATGGGCCACTACCTAGGGGCGGGTCGTTGACCATCTTCACTGCTGCTAGTAGGCTCTGACTTCCGCGATGTTGGCTAGCAATCCATCTGAACATTCCGAGCGAAGTGATTTGGTTCGTGGCCTGGGTCTTGGGCCCGCGATCGCGATCGTCATTGGCGACACGATCGGGACAGGGATTTTTCTTGTCGCGAGCGACATGGCGCGAGCCGTGGGCTCCGCCAAGCTGGTGTTGATCGCCTGGATCCTCGGCTTGCTCATCGTGTTCTTGGGCGCCTTCTGCTATGCCGAACTCGGCGCCGCTTTTCCGAAGGCTGGCGGACCTTACGTCTACCTTAGCCGTGGGTTGGGCCCTCTCTGGGGATTTCTCTTTGGCTGGATGAGTTCGTTTCTCGAGCGGCCAGTCGCTATGGCCACTCTGGCGGCTGGTTTCGTGAGGTTCCTGGGATTTTTATTTCCCATTGTGGCCACGCCTTTGTTCAGCAGTCACATCGGGCATTACGAATTCACGTTCACGACGGCCCAGCCGATTGCGGCGATGATCGTGGTGATCGTGACGGCGGTCAATTATTTCAGTGTGCGGATGGGTGGCGCGATCCAGGTGCTGCTGACGGCACTCAAGATGGGGACAATCCTGGTCATCGTTGTCGGAGGCGTAGTGTTCGGAACAAAACACGCCAGCTCAACTGCGCCGGCGATAACATCGTTCAACTGGGGAACGATTGGCGCCTTGCTGACGGCGCTCGTTCCTGCGATGTGGGCGTACAACGGCTTTAACGATCTGGGCGATCTGGGGGAAGAGATCGCCCAGCCGCAGAAGAACATTCCCAGGGCCATCATTTTTGGGCTGCTCACTGTGGGTGGGCTGTATTTGATGGCGAATGTTGTCTACTTTCATGTGTTGCCATTCGCCCAGGTGGCCGCGTCCCAGCATGTTGCGTCGGATGTAGTGCAGTCGTTGAGTGGTTCGCGCGGCGCAGCCTGGCTCACTGTCGCCATGGCCGTCTCCGCTCTTGGGGCGCTGCACGTGGTCGTCTTGACCGGCGCTCGCATCCCATACGCCATGGCGCGTGACGGTTTGTTCTTCCGTTTCGCGGAGCGCCTTCATCCTTCTCTTCGTACTCCCACCGGCGCCTTGTTTTTCCTGGGCTCGATCGCTGCGCTATTGGCGCTCACTGGGACGTTCGAGGAACTCTATTCCCTGTTTGTCTTTGCGGTGTGGATCTTTTTCGGGTTAGTGGCGATTGCCCTGATACGTTTACGGCAAAAAGAGCCGGACCTGGTTCGGCCTTACCGCGCCTGGGGATATCCCTGGACGCCGCTCATCTTTTTAGCTGCCGCGATGGCATTGACGGTCAACTTGTGGATGGTCCGGCCCGTACGTTCTTCGTTGGGGCTGGGAGTGATTGTTCTCGGTATTCCGTTCTTCTACCGCTGGCACAAACAGCCTCGTGCCGCAGGCAAAAATTCCGGACGGAACTAGGGATCCTAATACATTGTGAATCTCGCAAATGTCCTCTTGCGGAGTAAGAACCCCTGAGGTCAATCAGCAATCGACAGACAGGAGTACATCGAGAACTCGCTGGCGGTCACGTCTTAGAAACGCACTCTAACCGAGAACTGTATCTCGCGCGGGGTTCCGGAGCCGACCGGACTGACCGGCGTCGTCGTGTTGACGGTCTGAGTGATGCTGCCAAAACCGGGAACGCCGAATGTGGCCTGCGGCAAACCATATTGGGGATGGTTAAAGATGTTGAAGAACTCGGCGCGAAACTCAAGGCGTGCGCGTTCTGTGAGCGAAATGCGCTTCCCTACGCCGAAATCCATCTGCCAAGCCCCCGGTCCGCGAGCGACATCGCGGGGGGCATCTCCGAATGTGCCGTTGGCGGGAACGGCGAAGGCCGCGGGGTTGATCCACTGTGCAATCGTCGCGCCTCCCGGCGGGGTGAGAGGAACACCCGGCACGAGGTCGGGACGCTGATCGGTGGTATTGCCGTCGGGAATCGAGGACGACGAACGATTCATAAGAACGTCGACCGGGAATCCGGTGCGAGCGATGAAGGTCGAAGTGACTTCCCATCCCCCGCCAAGGGAGCGCCAGAAGCCTGGTTCGCTAAGGAATTGCTTTCCCGGCCCAAAGGGAAGTTCGTAAATGGCGTTGGCATTGAAAACGTGGCGTACGTCCCAGATGCCGGATGCGCGCTCGCACTGTTGACAAGCAACATTCTCGGCAACCAGGGAGTCGCCGTCGCCACTGCCATCGGAGCCATCGTCAATCTCGTGCGACCACATGTAATTCGCCGAGAGCAGGAAACCGCGAGAGAAGGAACGCTTCGCGGTGAGGGATAAACCATTGTAATTGCTGTTGTCGGTGTTGCCGCGCCAACTCACCTGGCCAAAGTTTGGGTAAGGACGAGTACCGGTCGCGGGATCAACAACATTCACTTCTGAGAGGGTTAGGAGATGAACCCCTCTGCTGCCTACATACGAAATGGTTCCGACAAAATCGGCCGGAAGTTGCCGCTCAACTGACAAGCCCCATTGTTCGACATAAGTGTCTTTACGGCGGCGGTCATCATCGCGTGGAGAGACGATTCCGGGCGTGTCCGCCAAAAAAGGTGTGATTGGATAACTCAGATCAGGGATGGTTTTGTTGGATAACGAATAGGCAAACACTTCGTTGCTGATGGGCAGGTTCTGATCGTCGAGTTGACCATCCTCGTGATAGAGGCCGTATCCAGCACGGATCACCGAACGCCCGCTCTTGCCCGGAGACCAGGCAAACGCAAGGCGTGGATCGATGTCGCCGTAATTGGGCTGACCGAAACTCGCGCCGACTCCGCAGAAACCTTGCTGTCCGCAGGTCGCGAAATCGAATGGATTGGCGCGGCCCTCGACCTCATGAAAGATATTGAAGAAACTGTAGCGCGCACCCAGGTTGAGCGTGAAATTGGAAGTCACTTTGAATTCGTCCTGCAGGTAGCCGTAGTACTGCGTTTTGCGCAGACCGTTGATCGGTAGAGCACCGTTCAGGCTGGCGGTGCTGACTTGATTGCCGTCGAAGGCGGCTGTCGAGGCAAACACCAGCGTTCCTGCTTCCGTATTCCCCTGGTTGAGCTGAATCCGCCGGATTTCGACGCCGGCCTTCACGGTGTGGCGACCTTTCACCCAAGTCAGGTTGTCGATCTCGGAAAATGAGTTTCCCACACCGGTGTTGATGCGGTTGTTGTTGAGCGTGGTGAATCCGGAGACGGAGACGGCATAGGGAATGCCGGTGGTATTGATGTTGGTGGTGTCAGCAGTGCCTCGATTAACGCCGAACTTGAATTCATTCACCAGCGCCGGGGAAAAAATGTGCAGTAACTCGATCCCGCCATTTACCGGGGCGGAGGTGAGCTGCTGGCGATCGGCGAGATAGTTTCCCGAGCTGGCCAGCGGCTGAGTATTCACCGCGCGATCGATGTTGAATCGAACGAATGCTGTAGTCTTTTCCGAAAAACGCTCGTCGAGACGGATCATGGCGGAATTTTCGGCCACAATCTGCAATCCTTCGCTCGTAAATTGGTTGATGTCGGGATCGCTGGTCGGAGTCCCGTCATTCGGGTAAGCATTCAGAATGGGGACGAGGACGGGAGAATCAGCCGCGACTTGCGCACGGAAGGCGTCGCTGGGCACGTAACCGAGCAGAGGGAATCCCCAGTGTTGGCGGTAGCCTTCGTAGGCTAGAAAGATGAAAGTTTTGTCGCGAACGATAGGGCCTCCGACTGAGCTCCCAAACTGATTCAGATGAAATGGTGGCTGTGGGGTAGTCACGACAGGGACCGGCTGCACGGCGTCGAATGCGTTATTGCGGAAAAACTCGAACGCGCTCCCATGCCACTGATTGGTTCCTGAAGGCGAAGTGACGGCGAGTTGCGGACCGCCGGTTCCACCCGCTTCCGCGGTTGCAAGCATCGAATCGACGCGGAATTCCTGGATGGTGTCGAGCGGAATAGCCAGACGAACATAAGGCTGCTGTGGCTGATTTACAATGTTCGTCGCGTCGATGCCGTCGTAAGTAAAGTTGTCGTCATCCCGCCCTCGACCGGCAAATCGAACCGAACGCTGGTTACTGCCTCCGGTATCGACTGCACCTGGCACGAGCGCAGTGAGGGTCGCCCAATTGCGGCCGTTGAGCGGCAGTTCCTTTACCTGCTCCGGCTCGATGCGGTCACCTAGCGCGTCTGACGTTTTATCTATCTGATCGGAACTGGCGGAAACCTCCACTCGTTCGTTGCCACCAGAAACCTGAAGGCTCGCATCGAGAGTTCGAGTGCGACCCACAACCTCTTCAACGTCTACGAAGGTGAGGGAGCTGAACCCTTGGTGTTCAAACCTGATCGTGTAATTACCGACCGGCAACTCGGGAAGGTCATAGGTTCCTGCGGGAGATGAAGTGGCCGTGCGTTGCAGTCCGGTGGCAGCCTGAACGGCGGTGACCCGAGTCTGGGGCAATACGCGGCCCGAGGGGTCAGTCACGGTACCACTCAAGGCGGCCCGATCGATTTGCGCACGCGAACATGGAGTCAAAGTCAGAAGAATTGCTGACCAAAGAAAAATTGAACGGTTAGCACACCCGATACTCCCACTGCCGATTTCAAAGCTCGCGTTTCGACCGTGCCGCATGCATACCCCCTGTGTTGACGTCGGTTCACGCATTATGAACCGACCAGGGTGGGCTGTGCCGCTATACCTGACTTGTCAGTGCTCATCGTTTCGAAACATACGAGCATCGGCCACTGCAGACTGTAGCCGACCGAGCGCCTAGCTGCGAGTACGTCGCGATGCCGCGTCGATCGGATGCAAATGCTCTCTATTGTGCATGGTCATGCTCGTCATAGGTAATACCATCGTCCAATTGCGCGGCACAATTAGTTCTGGCTGACTGGTGACGGCATTACGTCGCCGGGTGGTTTGTGTCACCCGAGCGATGATTTCGGAAGTTTTGGATTCACGAAAGAGACCGCGACACCCGTATAATCCGATACCTGTGAGGCGCAATGACGAAAACGACAAGCTTTAAAATGGACATTCGCCCGCTCTTTACGGAGCGGGATATTCAAGCCATGAGCAAGGCGTTCAACCTGGGAAGTTACGATGACGTCAAAAAGCACGCTGTCGCCATCTACGATCGCATTCGTGGAATCGGCGGCGCCGTAATGCCGCCCCCACCACCAAAAGGAGAAGGTCCTTGGCAGCAATCTCGGATTGAACTATTCGCCAAGTGGATGGCGGACGGGTTCCAACCTTAGTCGGCCCAAGCGTCCAGGGCTGCTCCCAGGCTTACAATTTGCGCGCTGGAGCGAGCCCAGGACTGTGACTCCGAAAGGAAGGGGAAGCTCGAGATGGGCGATCAACAAAAGACGGCGCAGGATTCTGGAGCGCGAGATCAGGAGATCCGTGCGGCACTGAATCAGCATTGGGCGGCGTCTGATGCCAACGATTTTGAAACGGAACACCTCATCTATCGCGAGGATGCAGTGCTGGATTACCCGCAGTCTGGCGAGCGAACCCGCGGTCGACGCAACATACAGGGCCAACGCGCCAGTCAGCCGAGCAAAAAGCGGTTTACTGTCCGCCGAATCATTGGCGGCGGTGATCTTTGGGTCACCGAACTCATCCTGACGTATGACAACAAGCCGACCTACACGGTGAGCATCATGGAGTTCCGGGACGACAAGGTTGCGCGGGAAACCCAGTACTTTGCGGATCCATTCGTGGCTCCCGCATTTCGCGCTCAATGGGTCGAACGGATGCCCACATAATCTCAACGCGTGAGAATTCGCCAACGCTGCCATTTACGGTTTGCAGCATCGTTGTCGAGAACATATCCTCCGATGGAGTGACAATAGATGGATTGGAAACGGTTGGTACAGTTTGCGCTGCGGGGTAGCAGTGACTGGGAACAATACGCCATCCTGCTGGTACGCGTTTCGATCGGGCTGTTCTTCGCCATCTCCGGGGGAAACAAGTTGTTTGTCGCCGGGGGCACGAAACCTGTTTACGAGACGCTGGTTAAGGCCAAAGTCCCGTTCCCGCAGCAGACGGCCTATTTCGTTTCGGGTGTCGAGTTCGTTGCCGGATCCTTGCTGACCGTGGGGTTTCTTTCGAGCCCGGCCTGTGTGGCTTTAATGATCGATATGATTGTCGCCACTCTGACCACCGCGGTTTCCACCATACCAAAAGGACTTTCGCCTCTTAGATGGCTCGACGATTTTCTCTACCTTCCGGAAGTTTTGTACGTGCTCTTCTTTATCTGGCTGCTCTGCTCTGGTCCGGGAAGGTTCAGTGTTGATTACTGGCTCGCCGGCAGGTTACTGAGGTGATCGATCGGCGAAGCAGCTGTTGCTGGAGTCAGGGAATTGCGTCGCAGTAAATCTCCTCGATTCGTGCCGCATTAGTGACTTGAGAAGGTTGAGGTTTGTGCCTGACGCGATTGTGCCAGACGTATACGCAATATTGCAGAGAACCCGTTACGAGCTAATAAGAGACCCGACCGCTGATCGCACGGCTTGACGGAGCCAGACATGCGGCGAATCGCTGTTCAGCCTCGGATGCCAAGCCATCAAGAAATAAAACGGACGTAACTCTTGAGGTGCTTTTACGAGGCGTAAATCGCGATTCCGTTTCACTGCTGAGGTCATTCCAGTGGTTAAGGTCAGCACAAGTTCTGTACCTGGCAGACATTGCAAAGCCACACCGAAGTAAGGTACCCGAATCGACGAACTGCGTTTCGCACCGACTGCTGCGAGCTGCTTGTCTGGAATTGTCTGCACGCCGCCGTAAGTAGCAACAACAATGTGGCTCGCTGCCAGGTAGTGCTTCAGCGAGAGTCGGTCTCCAAAGTGGCTGTCACGCGCGACGGCGCAAACCCAATCCTCGCGATAGAGCCTTTCAGTGTGAAAGTGCACGGGCAGAAGCCCGTCATCAATGTGAAGAATAAGATCGAGTTGTCCACGTTCCACCAGCTCCGAAATACCGGCCTGCCAGGGAAGGAATTCAAACAATACCTGGTAACCGTCCCCATACTGCCGGCACAAGCGTGGGAGCACAACTGTGCAGACATTGTCAGGACCGGAAATGCGAAAGTGGCTCTTCTCCCGCGTCGGATCGAACAGACTCGGCGCGACCAGATTCTCCATCCTCGGTAGCAATCCCTCGAGCTCCTGCAGAACCTGGCGGCCCCGCAACGTAAGCTCGAAACCTTGAGGCGAGCGGATCAGAAGGTCATCTTGAAACATCGCTCGGGCGCGCTGTAATGCCCGGCTCACCGCAGGCTGGCTCAGCAGCAGCCGAGATGCGGCCGCAGTAATGCTTTTCTCCTCCGCGATCGCGGCAAATGTAATCAGGAGGTTTAAATCGACCTGTCGTAGTTTCTCTAGAC
>JBAVUV010000839.1:0-8741 GCA_049696955.1 Candidatus Sulfotelmatobacter sp.
AGTCGTTTTAGCTTTCCTCATTACTGCTGAGGAAATTACTACTCAGGAATACGGCACCAGGAGAAATGAAAATGATTGAACAAAAAGACCTCGGCGGCAGTTTCACCCTGTCCGGCAATTCGATGACTTTAAAGCGCATGGGCTACGGCGCCATGCAACTGGCCGGACCGGGCGTGTGGGGACCGCCGAAGGATGTGAATGCCGCCATTGCTGTTCTGCGAGAGGCGGTAGAGTCGGGTGTGAACCACATTGACACCAGCGACTACTACGGACCCCATGTGACGAATCAGCTCATCAAACAGGCGCTCCATCCTTACCCCAAGGATCTCGTAATCGTCACCAAAGTAGGGGCTCGTCGAGGTTCGGACAAATCCTGGCCTCACGCTCTTTCCCGACAGGAGCTTGTGGATGCCGTTCAAGACAACCTGAAAAATCTTGGCCTGGACCATCTCGACGTGGTCAATCTTCGGGTCGGCGGAATCACGGAGCCGGGACGGGAATCGATCGAGGAACCGCTGACCGTCCTCGCCGAACTCAAGCGCCAGGGACTGATCCGGCATATCGGCCTGAGCAACATTACGCCCATGCAGTTGGCTGAGGCTCGCACAATCACAGAGATAGTTTGCGTGCAGAACTTTTACAACCTGGCAAACAGAAGCGACGATGGTTTCATCGACGACCTGGCTGCGCAAGGTATAGCGTATGTTCCGTTTTTCCCGCTGGGAGGGTTCACTCCAC
Source organism: Candidatus Sulfotelmatobacter sp. (assembly GCA_049696955.1). Classification (GTDB taxonomy): domain Bacteria; phylum Acidobacteriota; class Terriglobia; order Terriglobales; family Acidobacteriaceae; genus Sulfotelmatobacter. Next base: position 739 of record JBAVUV010000839.1, read on the forward strand.
TTCAGTCGTCGGCACTTGACGCGGCCGCAGCGTCGCTCAAGGCCACACCGATGCAGGTGGCGCTTGCCTGGCTTCTGCAGCGCTCGCCCAATATCCTCTTGATTCCTGGCACATCTTCCCTGGAACATCTTCGCGAGAATCTTCAGGCTTCGACGCTTCAGGTTCCCTTGCTGATTGAGTTGCTCTAACTGCGCTCGATCAAGTCAGCACACTGCACACACGCGGCGACAACGAGACCGCCCGCGGCGTGAATGATCTCCTCCGGTGATCCAGGCTGATTCGTCTGACGACAGAAAACCGCGAGAGGCGCGTTTTGGGCGATCGAAATCGTATCGCACAGCTCTCTCGCTGGTCGTGCTCTGCTCACACAAAGCCAGGACACTCAAACGCTACTTATACGATTGATCGCACGACTCCACCATCCACACGCAGGGCTGCTCCGTTCGTTGCCGATGAGAGTGGGCTGCACACAAACGTCACCATCGCGGCAACTTCCTCCGGCTTGGCGAACCGTTTCAACAGTGAAGTGGGTCGCATGGTGCGAAAGAATTCGCGTTCGACCGACGCGGCGTCAGTCTTCTGTCCGACGGCCAACTCATGGACGAACTTCTCCACACCTTCCGACGCGGTAGGACCGGGCAGCACAGAGTTCACGGTCACATTGGTGCCTGCGGTCGTTTCTGCGATGCCACGCGAGACCGCGAGTTGCGCCGTCTTGGTCATTCCGTAGTGAATCATCTCCGCCGGAATCTGCAACGCACTCTCGCTGGAGATAAACACAATCCGTCCCCAATTGCGCTTTTTCATTCCCGGCAAGTAGTGACGACTGAGTCTCACCCCGCTCAGTACGTTGACTTCGAAAAAACGCTTCCAGTCATCGTCATCAATCTGCTCAAATGGTTTTACCTCAAAGATCCCTGCATTGTTTACCAGGATGTCCGCGTCTGGAAAGCGGTGCGTAAGCTCGTCCGTTCCCTCTGCTGTTCCGACATCTGCGGCAACACCTTCCAACTTGCCTCGAACCCCCGAGGCCCGAAGCTTGTTGATCGCCTCGCTAACGCGCAGTTCCGTCCGCCCGTTTACGACGACTGCAGCGCCTTCTTTCGCCAGCGCTTCCGCGATAGCGAAACCGATTCCGGCGGTGCTTCCCGTGACCACTGCCACCTTATTAACGAGTTGAAGATCCATACGAGTTTCGATGCTTTGCCCCAATCAAGCGTCTCAGATTTCCGCGGCCCCAGTTGAATTCTGCCAGACGCATGATGCCCCTCCGCTCGTTCGCTTCAATTCGAATTAAACCCCCTGAATCTCGAGTTTTCAACAGCCCCGCCTCCTGGACAGAGGCTCCGGCTTTTTCAATCATATAAACTTGCCTTTTACCGCTATTCGAAGAGTAAGGCTCGTCCAGGAGGAATCAGGTTGCCGCTGAGTCAGGATGTGCTTTGGTATAAGGACGCCATCATTTACCAAGTGCACGTGCGCACTTTTTACGACAGCAATGGCGACGGCATCGGAGATTTTCAAGGACTTGAGCAGAAACTTGGGTACCTGCAAGAGCTGGGCGTCAATGCGATCTGGCTAATGCCATTTTTTCCTTCGCCGCTACGCGATGACGGCTACGACATTGCGGATTACGACACGGTTCACTCCAGCTACGGAACTCTGGAGGATTTCCGGAAAGTGCTGGAGTCTGCCCACAACCGTGGAATCCGCATCATCATTGAAATGGTTTTGAACCACACCTCCGATCAGCATCCCTGGTTTCAAGAGTCGCGCAGCTCGCGCGATAATCCGCGCCGCGAGTGGTATGTGTGGAGCGACACGGATGAGCGCTACAAAGGAACGCGCATTATTTTTCTCGATACGGAAAAATCCAACTGGGCCTGGGATCCGATTTCGAAGGCCTATTATTGGCACCGGTTCTTCAGTCACCAGCCTGATCTGAACTACGACAACCCGGCGGTTCGCGAACAGATGTGGGCGGTTATGAAATTCTGGCTGGAAATGGGGGTCGACGGATTTCGACTGGACGCGGTGCCGTACCTGCTGGAGCGCGAAGGCACGAATTGCGAAAACCTGCCCGAAACTCACGAGGTCTTGAAGGAGTTCCGGCGCAGACTGGATGAACAGTTTCCCGGCAGAATGCTTCTGGCAGAGGCCAACCAGTGGCCGGCGGATCTCCGACCCTATTTCGGCGACGGCGATGAATTCCACATGGCATTTCATTTTCCCTTGATGCCCAGAATGTTTATGGGAGTGAAGCTGGAAGACCGCAAGCCCATCACGGAGATATTGCAGCAGACTCCGGAAATTCCTCCGGCCTGCCAGTGGTCACTGTTTCTGCGCAACCATGACGAATTGACGCTGGAGATGGTCACCGACATGGAACGCGACTACATGTACGACACCTATGCCGAAAACAAGACGATGCGCCTGAACCTGGGCATCCGGCGGCGGCTCGCGCCGCTGCTGGACAATGACCGGAGGCGCATCGAGTTGATGAACGGGCTGCTGATGTCATTGCCCGGAACTCCCATCCTTTATTACGGCGACGAAATCGGAATGGGGGATAACATCAATCTTGGAGATCGAAATGGAGTACGAACTCCAATGCAGTGGAGCGGAGGATGGAACGCCGGTTTCTCCACAGCGGAGCCGGATCGCCTGTATGCTCCGTTAATTCAGAATCCGGTGTACGGTTATCCGGCGGTGAATGTGCTTTCGCAACTCGGCAGTGAGCACTCCCTGCTACGCTGGATGCAGCGGATGATTGCGGTGCGCGCCTCGACTTCTGTATTTGGAAGAGGATCGATTGAGTTTCTCCGTCCGGCCAATCACAGAATACTGGCATACGTTCGGCGGCTGGGAAATGAAGCCGCGCTTGCGGTCAATAACCTGTCAGGCGCGGCACAGGCGGTGGAACTCGACTTGAAAAAATATAAAGGGAACATTCTGATCGAGATGTCCGGGAAGAATATGTTTCCGCGGGCGGGAGATCAACCGTATCTGTTAACTCTGGGCCCTTACCAGTTTTTTTGGTTCCGGCTGCGGCGAATCTGAATTGAACGCAGATCGTGGAAACGATGTCTCATGACGCCCTGGCATTGCCGCCACTTCGCACGGAGATAAAATTGGCCGAAGAAACTTTTCTAACGGATGACTTTCTTCGCCAGTTGATCAACGTAGGCGAAGTGGACATCCTGGTGGGCCTGCCGACGCACAATAACGCCAAGACCATCGGCGCCATCGTGCAATCGATTCAGAGCGGCATCCTGCGCTCCTATCCGCGAGACCGGGTCGTCATCATTAATGCGGATGGCGGTTCGCGAGACGGCACTCCGGAATTAGTTACCGGCATCTCCATTGACGATCTTCGTCCCGTCTCCAATCTTCATTCGCTTCGCACCCTGCACTCGATCACCACTCAATACGCCAGCACACCGTCGAGCGCGGTCGCACTGCGTACCATTCTGGCAGCGGCCGAACTGCTTCGAGCAAAGACCTGCGTTGTGATGTCTCCCGAATCCCCTAGCGTCGACGGTGAATGGATTTCCAAACTTTTGCACCCGGTTCGTTACGACGGCTTCGATCTGGTTACGCCAACTTATCGCCGGCACAAGTTTGAAGGACTGCTCATCACCAATCTGCTTTATCCAATGACGCGAGCACTCTATGGACTCCGAATTCGCGAACCTTATATGCAAGACTTCGGATTCTCCGGCGGGCTGGGCAGCGAATTCCTTTCGCAGAATGCGTGGGCGGATGGAAGCGGAGAAAGCGGTATCGAACTCCGTTTAACCCTGGCGGCAATTACCGGACAGCGGCGAATTTGCGAGTCATTCCTGGGACAAAAAGAGCATGTTGAACGTCGCTCCGCCGATCTGGTTCCGGCGCTGCGACAAACAGTAGGGCCGATGTTCTCCGCGCTGGAATCAACATTCTCGACGTGGAGTTCTGTTACCGGCTCGCAACCGGTGCCCACTTTCGGGCCTGAGCATGAAGTGTCCCTGGGGCCTCTGCGGGTGAATCGAAAGCGGCTGCGGCAGATGTTTTCGACTGGAGTCTCCGAACTAGAAACGGTCTTTCATTCCATTCTGTCCGCATCAACCCTTGCAGAGCTGCAGCGAATCGCCCGCGTGGAAGAGGAAGATTTTGTCTATCCCGCAGAATTGTGGGTCAGAACGGTTTATGAGTTTGCCGCTTCCTACAAGAAATCTGTGATTAACCGCGATCACATCATTCAAGCTCTGGCGCCGCTGTTTCGCGGGAGAGTCTTGACCTTTCTGACGGAAAACCGCAACGGCACCGCGGAAGATGTCGAAAACAATATCGAAGGGTTATGCCTCGAATTCGAGCGATTGAAACCTTATCTTTTGCAAATGTGGGAAACGAGAGAGTGAGGCATTTATGAAAGAAATGATCATCAATGAACTGAGTCAGGCGCTGCACGAACTGGCCAGAGGATTCGCCCACTATCTTCCTCGTCTTATCGTAATGCTGATCCTCGCCTTCGCGGGATGGGCGGTGGCATATGTGGTGAAAGTGCTTCTACGCAGCCTTCTACGGCTGTTGCGATTTGATAAGCTTTCCGAAAATACGGGCGCTTCGCAACTGCTGAACAAAGCGGCTCTGCCTTCGGCCTCGGAGGTATTGAGCCGATTTGTCTTTTGGCTGGTATGGCTCGGCTTCATTCTGGTGGGAGTGAGCGTACTGGGAATCCTTGGTCTGCAGGAGCAGGTGGCAAAGTTCTTTTTTTTCCTGCCGCGATTGTTCGCCGCCTTGTTCATCCTTTTTTTTGGATTGCTCGCAGCCGGCTTCTTCTCTCGCGCCGCATTGCTGGCCGCGGTGAATGCGAATGTACCGTCCCCGCGCGTTCTGAGCTTTGCCGTCCGCAGCATCATTATTGTTTTTGTGTTGTCGATTGTTTTTGAAGAACTCGGTTTGGCCGAACAGACGATGCTGGTCGCCTTTGGCATTGTATTCGGAGCGCTGATGCTGGGACTTGCGATCGCGTTCGGACTCGGTGGAAGAGGGTTGGCCCAAGGGTTTCTGGAGCGAAGGTTTCTGCGTCCGAAGAAGGAAGAGGGCGAAGATGAATTATCGCCGCTGTAGATCAGCGGGAGTATTGTTCTCAGCGATCATAGAGCAAAGTCAACTCCCGCAACCGCGCAGCCACGTCCGAAGTAAGATCTTCTGCCTGGTAGCGCCATTTCCAGTTTCCGCTCACCGTGCCCGGCAAATTCATTCGCGCTTCGCTACCCAGACCCAAAACATCTTGCAACGGAACGATAGCGATTTCGGCTACGGATGCAAGCACCGCGCGAATCAGCACCCAATTGATAGGCTCATCTTCTTCGAAGCCTAAGTAGGCGCGCGTGAAGGCGCGTTCTTTGCGGATGTCTTCGGGGGTTCGCGTGCTCTCGCCTACGCCGGAGCTGTTCCACCAACCAACCGTGGTGTCGTTATCGTGACCGCCGGTGTAGGCGGCAAGTTCGCGAGAATAGTTATGTGGACGGAAGCTGGGGCCCTGGGGATCGTTTCCAAATGCAAATTGCAACAGACTCATTCCAGGGAAACCGAATTCCTCTCGCATCGCTTCCACCTCGGGAGTAATCACTCCCAGGTTCTCGGCAACGAATGGCAACACTTTTAATTCCGCTTTTACGGCGCGGAAGAACTCGGCGCCCGGACCCTTCACCCACTTCCCCTCCTGCGCCGTTGCTGCAGTGGCTGGAACTTCCCAGAAGGCCTCGAAGCCGCGGAAATGATCCAGTCGCACGTAGTCGAATAACTTTAGGGAAGCGCGAAAACGATCGATCCACCAGCGGTGACCGGAAGCGGCCGATACGGTCCAGCGATACAGAGGATTTCCCCACAGCTGACCGGTGGCGCTGAAATAGTCAGGCGGAACGCCCGCCACTGCAGTGGGACGAGAATGCTCGTCCAGGCGAAATAACTCCGGATGCGCCCAGACGTCGGCGCTATCGTGCGCGACATAGATCGGGATATCGCCCATGATGCGGATGCCGCGACTCTGACAATGGAGTTTGAGTTTCTGCCATTGTTGAAAAAACACAAACTGAGCAAACTTGTGGACGTTTATTTCCGGCGCTAGCTTCTGCCGCCATTCTTCCAGAGCCGATGTATCCCTGCGACGTATTCCCGAGTCCCAATCTGACCAGACGGCGTCGTTGAAGACACCTTTGCACGCCATGAAGAGCGCATAGTCTTCGAGCCAATCGGCATTTGCGCGGGAAAAAATGTCGAATGCGGTGAGATCCGCGCCACCACCATCAGCCAAAAATGTGCGCGCGGCCTGAACGATTAGACGTTGCTTAACGTCGATGACGGCACCGAATTCAACTCGGTCATCGGGAAGAGCCGATGCGACCGCCAAATCCTGCGCAGAGAGTAATCCCTGCTCTTGCAATGCGTGCAGATCAATGAGGAGAGGATTGCCGGCAAATGCGGAAAATAATTGATAGGGCGAATCTCCGTATCCGGTGGGACCGAGCGGCAACACCTGCCAGATCTTGTGCCCTGACTGGACGAGGAACTCGACAAAGTCGTAGGCGGAAGCCCCTAGATCTCCAATACCGTGGCCACCGGGCAGCGACGTTACATGCAACAAAATCCCACTGCAGCGGGGAAAGATCGAAGCGTTCACGTTATGCTTTTGACTATCAACACGGTGATAGGGTTGCGATACCTGCAAGAAATGTGCGCGTCGACAAAGTGTCTTAAGACTTTTTCGATTCCCTCAATACGCGGTTAGCCTGCGATCATACCGGAAGCGTCGCCGCCGAGCGGCCCATTTCTGGAATTCAAACATTCCCTCCCGCCGCGGGAATCAGAATCGGCAGAACACACCATTCTTCTTGACCCAATCTTTGCCGCCCAGTTAGCGTTTGAGAGTGACTTGCGCAACTAAGCTTCGCAACCGGGACAAGTCTACTCCTAAGTTGATTTGCTTAGAGGCGAATGGACGAATGGCGGGCGAGTGAACCGGGCGGAGGAAGTCTAACGAGGGATCAGGCGGGTCTGGTCATCAGATGGGAATTGCAGTTTCGGCATTTTCGGGACCGGGCGCCGCGGTATTTTTGTTGGCGGAAAACCGGCTGTTGCGCGAAGCTTTGTTGCGCATTCTGTTGAAGAAAGAAGATATCCACGTTGTGGGAGCGGGCTCGTTTGGGCCAGACGTGTTGGAACAGATTGCTTCGGCCCGAGCTGACGTGGTGGTGCTCGATTCAGTCTCGCCGGTCCTGGCGGAGCCCGGGATCGTGCACAAACTTCATCACTTGAATCCCGCTATCCGTGTCGTGATGGTTGGCATGGAAGCCGAAGAAGCCATTTTCTTACGCATGGTACAGGCGGGCGTTTTGGGCTATGTCCTCAAAGACGCTTCCGCGGCGGAGGTTTCCCGCACCATTCGGGCGGTTGCCGCGGGCGATGCGGTTTGTCCGCCTGTACTTTCTTCCTCCTTATTTCAGTGGGTGGCGCGGCACAAACTGGTGATTCCCAACTCGCATCTCAAGAATAGCCTCGGCCTCAGCCGCCGTGAGCAACAACTTGTAGGGCTGATTCAGCAGGGCCTCACCAATAAGGAAATGGCGAGCCGCCTCAATCTTTCCGAACAGACTGTGAAGAATCATGTACACCGCATTCTGCGAAAGCTGCGAGCGCCGGATCGGCTCGCGATCGTGGAACTGTGCCGCAACGAAGGCCTAAGTCTTTAGCCACCGGCTGCGGGCGCGCTCAGCTCTTCGGAATCGTGACCGGCAAAGATGCGTTCCAGATCATGCGCAGAAACCGATTCGAAATCGCGCAGCACGTGAATCGCGCCCGCGCCGGTCAGGCCTTCGCGGGTCTCATGCAACGCAACTCCAATGCATCGCAAGCCGGCCGCTACGGCGGAACGAATACCTGAGATGGCATCTTCTACCGCCAGCAAGCTCGCAGGTTCGATTGCAATGCGGGTGCAGGCCAATCGGTAAATCGCGGCG
>JBAVUV010000840.1:0-4277 GCA_049696955.1 Candidatus Sulfotelmatobacter sp.
CCCTTGGGCTTTGGCATCGACGCGCAGGAATCCCAGGCTACGTGCCGACTTCGTGCCTGCTTCCAAACCTGCCCAGACTTGGAAACTGCGCGTCGCACTTTCCGCCCTGTTTCCATTCAAATCGAAGGCGTAAAAAGTAAGCGATTTGCCTTCAGTGAGGAAAACGCGCCCGAAGGCCTCGCTGCGGGTACCATTCGGGTGAGTGTCACGGATATCGATGACGTGCAACTGGCGGGCCGCCATAAGTTCTCGGATATCGCTACCGGCAGCCACGAGTTGCCGTTCCTGATCGAGAGTCGCACTCGCAATCCGCAATTTGTTGGTGAGCTCCGTAATGCGGGCCTCCTGCTCAACCATGGAGGCTTCGTCGTTAACGCGCAATTGACTGCTACGGGCCGCCTCGTCCTTCGCTTCTGCGAGCAGTTTCTCCTGATCGCGAGACTGCTCCAGCAATTGCGCCGCCTGGCTGGTGGATTGTGCTGTCTCTCGACCTGGATGTTCCCTGTTGCGTCGCAGCTTTTCGGCTCCTAATTGTGAGCGCAAGTTTTGGATCTCGCGCTCGCCCGCCGCGACCGAGTCGCTTAACCGAGACAAACTCGCGGCAAGCGCCGAGTTTTCCCGTTTAAGTTCAGCGATTTGCTGTGCTGCGGCGGCGTCCGTCGCACGGTTGGCGCCCGGCGCGGCGAAATGATAAGCCGAAAGGGCGACTGCAACAAAGCCCAATACGGCAACCGCGGCCAGCATGGTGACCGGACGTAAGTACCAGGGACGCGATCGAATGGGGGCTTCCAGTTCGGGCGAGAAAACCACCCCTTCGGCCCGCGCCCGGCGAAGGAAGCGCCGCCGCGAATCGGGCAGCGGTTTAGCCCTCCTCTCCGCCAATTTCTGCTGAAATGCCCCTTGAGTCTGGGGCAAGACGCGAGTGATCAGATCGGACAATTCCGCGTAGTCAGAGCGGCATTCGCTGCATTCCTTCAGATGAGCCTGGAAATCAATAATCTCAGCGTTCTCCATGAGGCCACCCGCGCTAAGTGCACAAAGAACTTCATAGTGCTCGTGTTCCGGGAACCCCTTCTGCTGTTGCTTATGCACTCTTTTCTCCCTGCCCTGTCGCTTTCTTGTGATCTGCCGAAATAAAAGAGCGCAACGTCTGGAGCCCTCGATAATAATGATGGCGGACACTGACGAATGAATCTCCGCTTCGGTCTGCAATTTCACGCATGGAAAGGCCTTCGTAGCAAGCCATTTCGATCACCGACCTCTGCTTGTCCGATAAGGCGGCCATACTCTGGCGAACCAGAGCCTGCGTTTCCGGAGAACTGAGGCGAAAAGTTGCGTGAACTTCCAGGGGCCAAGGCTCCTGTTCTGCTTCTTTCAGTTCCGTGTTCTGATAAAACTCCCGGCCCTGGAGATGCTGTCGGCGGTTGATGGCGCGGTGGTACGCGTACTGCATCAACCACACTTTAGTATTGCCTTTGCTGGGGTCGAATTGTGCCACTGCGCGGTAAATATCCAGGAAGACGGTTTGGGTCACATCCTCGGCTTCACCAGGGTCGCGGACAATTTTCAGCGCGATGCTCAGGACCAGCTTCTGGTAACGGTCGAAGAGGACAGCGAGGGCGTCGCTCTGCCCCTCCTTAAGACCAGCCATCAGCTGTTCGTCAGAGAGACGCTCTAGCTGCGCCATCGACAACGGCTCCGCATCGAGAGTTCTTGGGATGAAATCAAGGCCTACGACCAATCTCGCACACAAAACGGCGGGTAAGGCAAGTCTACAACCAAAACAGCTCCGAAATCTATTTTCAAGCGGTTGGCACAAAATCCGTGCCAGAGTGGCACACATACATACAGAGATTTTCCTGAGTCGGAATCGCAGACTACTCAGGGCCGCGGGGGATCGGGACGAGTGAGTTATGGCCTGTAGATCGTGTGGATCGGACAAGCAGAGCGAGTTTAGCGCAGAAATGATTATCCATTTTCCTGGCCGGGAAGGCCTGGACAAGCCGGCCGTTCCAGTCCTGACGAGACTTCTGATTTGCTTCACTTGTGGCTGTTCCATGTTTACCATTTCAGAAGTCGAGATGCGTCTACTTGAAAAAGGTGCAGCTGCGGCGTAGGTTTAGGGAATAATTAATTGATCGTTCATTGGGAACAATGATCGACTAACCACTGTAAGGCCAGCACAATTCAGAGACATCGCTGCGAGATAGAGCTTTTCCGACAAGAATTTAGCGCCACGGCTCTACGTTACCCTCGCAATGAAGTGAAACTAGCAGGAGGGCATTAATATGAACAACCGTTCCCGTATTCTGATTGCCGACGACCATACGCTGGTTGCAGAGTTGTGCAAGAGACTTCTCGAAACAGAGTTCGATGTGGTCGGTATCGTGAGCGATGGCCGCGCCCTGCTCCGCGCCGCCAGTGAACTGAAGCCAGACGTGGTCGTGGTAGATGTTGCCATGCCCATCCTGAATGGCTTGGACGCAGGACAGCAGGTGAAAGAAATGCTGCCCTCGGTCAAGCTGGTCTATCTCACCATGAATCCGGACGCCGAGGTCGCTGCTGAAGCCTTCGCGCGCGGAGCGTCAGGCTACCTGCTCAAGACTTGTGCGTCCTCTGAAATGGTGCTCGCGGTTCGCGACGCGTTACGGGGCAGATCGTATGTATCACAGGGACTGTCGCAGGACGCAATCGATTCTTTCCGCTGGCGGAATAAAAAGCTGATCAACGAAGAAGAGCGCCTGACCCAGAGGCAACGTGAAGTTCTACAGCTGCTGGCCGAAGGCAAGGTGATGAAGGAAGTGAGCAGTATATTGAACATGTCGACCCGGACAGTTGCGTATCATAAATATCGAATGATGGAGGTGCTTGGCGCCAAGAGTACCGCCGAATTAGTCAAGTACGCTGTCAGGAACCACGTGATCGCTGCCTAACCGGACGCTTCGGTAGTCAAACCGCTACTAACAAATCGCCTGCCCTCCAGAACTGCTTCTACAGCGGCTAGCAGGTCGCTTTCGAGCTTGGTTTTCACAACATAGCCGTGCGCTCCCAGGCTGAGCGCTTCGTGCACCAAATCGGCAGAAGACTCCTGGCTCACGAAGATTATCTTGGATTCGGGGGCAAGTTCGCGAATTTGTCGAGCGGCCTGCAATCCGTTCAGGGTTGGGAGGCCGATGTCGAGGAGAATCAGATCCGGTTTCAGTTCTTCAGCCTTGCGAACCCCTTCTGATCCGTCGTACACTTCGCAGACGACGCATAAGTCTTGCCTCTTTTGCAGGATCGAGCACATCAATCGCCGGAACGCGCCGAAGTCTTCGACGATAAGAATTCGAATGACCGAATTTGGGCTCAGAGGAGACTGCAGAGACAAAAGTTCACCATTTCACACCGACTAACTGCGTCGTTGGCTGTTAATTTTCCGTCACACAGCAGTGTATCTCCACAGGTCGGCGCCTCCGACGGCAATCGTATGTTACTGACGTGCCATGAACCAACGCCGGCTCGCCGGGGATTTGGGTATGTTTTCTCTTAGAACATTGAGGTTGAAAGGGTTGAAACGAAATGTTTTCCTGGAGAGTAGGCGCACTCCGTCGCAGGGGGGCGCCTTCGATACGGAAGGCGATACTTCGCTCGCCTATATGGTGCTGACAAAACGTTTTCCCAGCAGAACCGCATCCACCGCCGCCAATAAATCGCTTGCGGCCTTTGCTTTCAAAACGTAGCCCCATGCACCCAAATTGAGGGTTGCTTGCATCATGTCCGGAGAGGATTCCTGAGTCACGAAGATTACTTTGGATTCCGGAGCAACTGTGCTAATTCGACGGGCGACTTCGATGCCGTTCAGGGTGGGAAGGCCGATGTCGAGGAGAATCAAATCTGGTTTCAGTTCTTCCGCATTCTGAACTGCCTCTAGTCCGTCTGCGGCCTCGCCGACGATCTGCAAAGTGGGTCTTTTTCGCAGCGTCGAACATACAAATCGACGGAAAGGCTCGTAATCATCGACCACGAGAATCCGGATTGTTGACGGGGACATTGTTTACGCGATTTGAGACCGCTTCACATCCTCGACAACGGGTCGGATTTCGACGATACAAATAGATCGAACCAGCATCCGGCGTTGAACAATAAGTCCAGCCCCCGGGGGGAAGGGCTGTGGTAGATGGTATGCAAGGAATGATATTTTTTCATTGCGCCAGAGCAACTAAGGGGCGAAATAGTTCATGGGATGAGCAGATGTAGGAAGGGTTGATCCGATCAGCCACTAATCAATCATTAGC
>JBAVUV010000841.1:0-1850 GCA_049696955.1 Candidatus Sulfotelmatobacter sp.
TTCCGGTAATCAGTCGTCAGAGCAACCGAACTCACTCCCGGGCCGGAGGTTGGCGTCTTGGCGCTGGGGGTCGCACTAGTCCGCACCGGGGTCTCAATCGGACGGCTATCGAGCGCATTGATCTCGAACATCTCCTCGATTGGAGTAACGCCGGCAATCGGCTCCTTGGAAAATTCGCCGATCCGGAAGGCCAGCGCACCCGCGAGTTTGCCATCGAGATACACCGGGCTCCCGCTCATGCCCGCAACCACACCGGTATATTCCGGCTTGGCGCCGTGCAGGCGGACCAGGATGATGTCTCCTTTGGGTCCGTTCACATTGCGCAGCACTCCCAGAACTTCCACATCCATCGACTCGGGCTTCACACCCTGAAACACGGTGAGAGCCGTGCCCCTCATGCCGGCGTGAATCTGGTCGAGCGGCATGATGTTGGGCTTGCCACGGCCGGATGCAGCTTGGTTCGATTTGTCTCGCGCAATCGCAGGCAGGGTTAAGGCAAGGCACAACAGAGCGGCGAAGAGCGCCCTAATTCGCATGAATATCCCCGGAGGTCAGAAAACGACCACTTAGCTAACCAATACTGAGTTAGACTCCGCGTGTTGTCAAAATGGTTTTGCAGGAGAGTGGCGATTTTTGTCGCCAGCAAATATCCCAACCGCAGAGCTATTGCATCTATACTAGCACAGGTGTTTTCGAGGGATTCCCATGATTTTTAGCGTTTTTCAGGGGCAGAGTTGTGCGCGCCCAGCGTGGCGTGGACGCCTGATTGTGACGGCGTCTCTTGTTTTGTGTCTGGTATTTGCGGGACTTTCAGCAAGCGCGCAGGATCAGAACAATAATAAGGATGCTACGCAGCAACCTTCCGCCAATCCTAATCAGCAAGAGGCTCCGCCGGCGGCGGGTGGTCCGCAGGACGATGTTGGTCCTTACGTCATTCCGAAGAAGAAAGAAGAACCTCCTCCTCCAGCCCCCGAAAAGCCGAAAAAGATCGACAACATGCCCGATTACTCGATCAAGGTTGAGGTGCCTCTCGTTACGCTGGATGTGCTCGTCACTACCAAGGATGGCCAGACCATTCCCGGCCTGAAACAGGATAATTTCAAGGTTTTCGAAGACGGCCAGCAGCAGACAATTTCGTCGTTCAACCAAACGAAAGCGCCGATCACCGCCGTGCTCCTGATCGAATTCGCCGCTTCGCCCATGTTTCACCAAATGCAGCAGTATTACTACATGTATGACGCACTGAACGCCGCCTACACCTTCGCCAGCACTTTGCAAAAAAACGACTATGTGGCGGTTGTTTCCTATGACATGAAGCCGCAGATTCTGGTCGATTTCACGCAAGACAAGCGGGCAATCACTGGCGCGCTCAATATGCTGCGCGTCCCCGGTTTCAGTGAACGCAACCTTTTCGACGCAACTTTCGACACGCTCGACCGGATCGATCGTATCGAGGGAAAGAAGTACATAATTCTTGTTTCGTCGGGAGCCGACACGTTCAGCAAGCTCACTCTCGATCAGATTCTTAAGAAGATCAAGGCGACGAAAGATGTTACGATCTATCCGGTAAGCATCGGCTGGTTCTACCGGGAAATGCGGGATTCGGGTGGTATGGCGAGTGGCGCCACCGAAGTTGGATGGCTGCAGAACGACAATCAGCTCAATACGTTCGCCAAACTTACCGGCGGTCGCGCTTACTTCCCGCGTTTTGAAGGCGAACTGCCGGGGATCTTTCAGGAGATCTCGGCCGACATCCGCAACCAGTACACCATTTCCTACCATCCGACCAACGCCAAACTCGACGGCACTTATCGCAAGCTGAAAGTCGAACTGCAAGCCCCGGACGGCGG
>JBAVUV010000842.1:0-2447 GCA_049696955.1 Candidatus Sulfotelmatobacter sp.
CACAACAAAACTGCCGTTTGCGGCTCGGGTAATAGCGTTCGGCTGGCCCACCACTCCGCGCACGAGGACTTCTCGATCCACTGCCAACGGCTCAGCCGTGCGGCCGTGACAGGCGCTTAATAGCGGCGTGCTCATGACTACGAGCCGAAGCAAGAACGACAACGAAGCTGACAATCCAATGTGTCGCTGATACGGCCGAGACTCGCGCATGGAAATCCCCCTGCCAACAAAGGCGTGAAAAAGGCCGATTCGCCTATAGTGGCCATTTGTCTACCTAACTCCCTATGCTCATACGAGAATCCACACCGAGATGTGGGAGCCTGCCGCTACCGCGACCAGGCGCCCGTCACGCGAGACCGCCAGCCCGCCACCAGCGTTTCTGAGCGTGGGCCCCACATCAATTCGCTGCCGAATTTCCTTGAGAGAACCATCCCAGACGGTAATAAAACCACTCATATCGGCTTCGACCAGGTAGCGACCCTCGCGCGCATACTCGATTCCGTAGAGAAGCTCGGACGTTGCGGCGCTCGCCAGAAGCTTTCCAGTACGAGCATCAAACACTTTAATGTTCTCCCGAGGGACCCGGTCGCTTTGGGGACTGACGCCCGCCGCGATCTGTGTACCATCAGGGCTCCACGACAGTTGCTCGAATTCGGTTGGGCCCGAAAAGGCATCGATCTTCAGGGTGACACTGTGGGTCGCCGTATTGATGACCCAGATTAGTGCCCGCGCAGTACCTATCTCCACGCCGCCCAGTGCAACTGCCCTGCCATCCGGGCTCAGCGCCAACGTTACCGGTTGAAATGGCTGGGTGCGTAAACCCCAAATAGCCTGCCAGTCGTTAGTGCTCAGCACGACCAGCTGATCGCCGGGGCTCCGATCACCACGCTGATATAGTCGCAGCAGCGAGCGACCATCCGGTGAAAACTCTAAGCTTGGGTAGGTTGTACCGTTCGGGACATTGGCTACGACCCCCACCAGCTGGCCTGACCTAACATCCCAAACGTGCAACGCGCTTTGAACTGGCTGATGCGAACCAACAGTCGGATTCTGGAGGTCATGAACGAGTGCAAGATAGCGCCCATCCGGACTGTAGCTCAGCGCGACTTTATGCAGCACTCCCAAGCTCTCACCATCCGTGTGCCCGAACACGGAACAAGCTGCTGCTTTCAGAGTACAGATGTACACCACCGGCGCCATGAGGGCCTTTGCCGCAAGATGCTGTCCGTCCGGACTGAACGCAATGGCCCAAAGGGCGTTCCCAGCGTCGAACTCAGCAATCTTGGTAGCAACAGGCCGCGCCGGGCGAGCCTCAGTCGCTGCAGCTGCAGCAACTGTTGGAACCCTCGCGCAGAGGTGTACTGTGGCGACAATAAGGAGCATGAGCACGGTGCGCCGCGCAGGACGAAGTCGCACGAGATCCAGGTCGCGTCTCGAAATGTCTCTCTTACTCACTAGGCCTCCAATTTCGCAAGACGTGTTCATGTCAGTGCCAGGGACACCGTCGTTCGCGGCCCGGTCGCCGCGACCGAATTGCTCCGCCAGTCAGACGGATACAGTACCTTCCGTAGAAGCGAATCACCTGGCTTGGTCAAGCGGTAACGTGCCGCAAATGCAGCAACACTCGAGCAGACATCTTTATCGATCACGAGTTGTTCGATCTTGCGACCGACCGCGGCGGCAGATGCCTCCTCGACGATCAGGAGACCCAAGCCCGCACGAGCTAGTTTTCTAGCCGCCATGAAAGCCTCCACGTGCCAGGGGGACACGAGCTGCGGGCAGCCCGCGAGCAGAAAGCGGATTGTCGTGCCCTCAGCGCCGTAGCTGATGCAGAGGTCAGCGTCACGCAGAGGGGCCAGGTCCACCGGCCGTCTGTAAAAAAGAATGTGTGGTTTGCGAAATGAGGCGAGCTGCCGATCCCGGAAGCCTTGCGCCACACAGATGACGCGCGCCGTGGTCATCGCCAGCGCGCTCAGTATGGCTTGTACGTGACTGGTATCGGGACGCAGGCAGGCAAACACTTTCGGTCCCTTGCTCTCCGGCCAATCGACCCGCAACGCATGGGGCGGAATTCCTAGCAAGGGGCCGATGTACTGCGCGTCTGGTCGGGTGCCGTAATGGTCCAACTCGGGAAACGTGGCGAACAGTCGGGGGCCGTCGGCGAAAAGGTCGCGTAGCGCAGGGAGCAGCGATAGCTTGCAGGCCTGCAGGATCGCGTTGGCGTTGCTCACCGCCTTCCGTTCCGATTGCGCGGCCACGTCAGCCGTGGCCCAAGAAAAGCCTGGAAACGGCGGCAGGGGATCAGTGAGCGGCGGCAGCTCGAATCCGTTGCCGATCAACACCGTCGGGACCTTTGCGATTCGCGCGGCGAGACTCACGGTCGGCGAATAATCGAGGATCAGCTTGTCAGGACGGCAAAGTTGAATGAGATTCAGCCATCCCTGGAC
>JBAVUV010000843.1:0-7571 GCA_049696955.1 Candidatus Sulfotelmatobacter sp.
CGCGATCCCGGTCCCGGTTTCGATGTTCTGGATGAACACATCCGCCGCCATCTCGAAATCGTTGCTCCTTCGCAGGCGATTCAGATTCCCCTCAAAGCCGTTCAGCGTTATTTTTACGAAGGCGAAGTGAAGGACCAACGTTGCTTCGAGCGGTCCCGCTGGATCCTCGGAATTCATTCGCAAGTGGGCGAGGCCGATCTGATTGCCAAGGTTCCCCAACTGGTCAAGACATGTTCCGCGAAGTTTGTTCCTGAGCTGGTAAAGCGTGCGCTTCCCGGCCTGACCCTCACCCACTTGGAGGTGCCGCCCTCCGCTGTCTCAGCCAAGGTTGAAAGCCAGTATTTTACGGTGAGCCGCAGTGGACCGTGCTGGGAACACATTATGCAAACGCGCACCGTCGGAGTCTACGTACCTGGCGAACTGCCGGCTCCGGAGATGGAGTTGGTTGTGATTCTGGAGAGCTGAACATGTCTTCGACCCATTCGTCCCCGCTGGGTAGCTACCGCGGCTCCAGTCCCGCGCTCGATCGGCGCGGTTGGAATCTCGCTCTCGGTTTCCAGGAGGTTTTTACCGCCATCGTGCGCTTGCGCCATAACCGCCAGGCAGTCTCGGACGCGGAATCGTTTCGCGCACAGATGAAACAGGCGTTGCGCGTCGCAGAGCAGGAAGCTCGAAGCCGCGGCTGCAACGCCGAAGACGTGAAGCAGGGGATTTTCGCTGTGGTCGCTTTTCTCGACGAGTCCGTGCTGGGTTGCCGAAATCCGGCCTTTGCCGACTGGCCCCGCCTGCCCTTGCAAGCCGAACTCTATGGCCATCAGTTGGCCGGAGAAGTTTTTTTTCAAGAGCTGCAGAAGGCAATGAATCGTCCTGACTCCGTGGAAACCGCGGATCTTCTCGAAGTTTATTACCTATGCATGCTTCTCGGTTTCAAGGGCCGTTACGCTGCTGGCGGCGACTTGCGCTCGATCATGTCGGCAGTGCAGGAAAAAATTCGGCGTGTCCGTGGACCGTTGACTGCTCTTTCCCCCCGGGGCGCGATTCCCGCCGATGCAGTCCGCCTGGTGCAAGCCGATCCCTGGGTCCGTCGGCTGGCGATTGCCACACTCGTCACTTCCTTGTTGGCGCTGTCGTTGTTTCTGATTTTTAAGTTTCTTCTGATTTCCGGCGCGTCTCAGCTCTCCGCTCTGGCGCTGTTGGCAAAATAGTTAGCGAAGCGTTGCTGGCGAAATCGAAATTTGTTGCAATCGAAATCGAAATAAAGGGGCGAGATGGTTTACTTAGCGACCGGCGTAATCTTGCTGGCCTATCTGGTGCTGGTCTGGTTCCTCGGCGGAGGGCTGCATCTGCACGGTTCCGATATCTGGATTTTGCGCGGAGGCCTCGCCTTCGTCGGTCTCATTGCCGCTGGTTCGTTCGTTTGGTTTTATCGAAAAAATAAAGCGGAAGAGGCTGGCACCGAAACCGAGTCCGGTCAAGCCGCTGCCACGGATGACCTCGACCTGGTGGTGCGCGAGGCCATCCGCCGTCTCAGAAGCTCGACCCTGGGCCGGGGCGCAAACCTGGGTAACCTGCCGCTGGTTTTTGTTCTCGGCGAGACCGGCGCAACCAAAACTACTACGGTCATCCATTCCGCGCTCGACCCCGAATTGCTCGCGGGCCATGTCTATCAAGACACCACCGTCCTTCCCACACGTCTCCTAAACATCTGGTACACGCGCCAGGCAATCTTCGTGGACCCGGCAGGTGATCTGTTAACCCAACCGCCGCGTTGGCAACGCCTGGTCAAGCTGGTCCAGCCCGGCCGCGTCTCCACCGCCATGGGTAAGGGATTGCAGGCCCCGCGCGCTGCCATCGTGTGTTATGACACGGAAAGTTTTCTGAAGCCCGGAGCGAGTGAGACTACGCTTTCCGCCGCGCGCAAACTCGCCGTGCGTCTGCAGGAGATTTCTCAACTGCTCGGCATCAGCTTTCCGGTCTACGTTTTATTCACCAAGTTGGATCGCGTTTCGTTCTTTCCCGAGTTTGTTCGCGGCCTGAACAAGGAAGAAGCCTCCGAGGTTCTTGGCGCCACTCTGCCCGTCCGCTCCCTGGCCACGGGTGTCTATGCGGAAGAAGAAACCCGCCGACTTGGCAAAGCTTTCGACGAGCTGTTCTATTCTCTTGCCGAACGCAGGCTTGATCTTCTCGGCCGAGAAAACGATGGCAGCCAACTTCCCGCGATTTACGAGTTCCCACGCGAATTGAGGAAGCTACGCACGCTGCTGGTTCAGTTTCTCGTCGATCTGGCTCGTCCCAGCCAGCTCAGCGTAAATCCATTTCTCCGCGGTTTTTATTTTTCCGGCGTCAGGCCCGTCATGGTCGATGACGTGGCTGTCGCCGCGCCGCAAGTGCAATCTGCTGACATGTCATCCGGTGCCGGAGCCGGCGCGACTCGAATCTTCAGTAGCACGGCGTTCAGCGCAAGCGGTACGGGATTTGGCGCTATACCCTCAGCGCCTTCATCGCGCGGCGTCAGTTCACGAAGAGTGCCGCAATGGGTTTTTATAAGCCAGCTATTCAACGACATTATCGTCAAAGACCGCGTCGCTCTCGCAGCGAGTGGCTTCAGTTCCCGCGTCAGCTTGTTTCGTCGCATGGTTTTAACCGCAGTGTCTGTGATCGCGATTGTGTGTGGAATCGGTTTTCTGGTTTCTTTCGTCGGCAATCATCAGTTGGAAAGTGACGTCCGCTCGGCAATCAGTGATCTGCCGGCCACACAGGGCGGAGTGAATGACATTCCGTCGCTCACCAGTCTGCAAAAACTCGATCGGCTGCGCCAGCAAGTGGCTACCCTCGCCGAATACGGAACCGATGGTGTACCGCTGCATCTTCGTTGGGGACTCTACATCGGCGATCGCTTGTATTCCGACGCGAAGACCGCTTACTTTCAGCGCTTCCGTCAGATTCTTTTCGCTTATACACAAGGCAAGTTGTTGGAGGGTCTTCGCGCGGTTCCCGATACGCCAGGCCCTAACGACAGCTACGAGAAGACCTACGACGAACTGAAAGCCTACCTCATCACCACCAGCAACAACGACAAGAGCACGAAGGAGTTCCTCTCTCCAGTCCTGCTCAGTCACTGGACCGCGGGCAGAGACATCGATGCCGATCGCGCGGCGCTCGCCAAAACCCAGTTCGATTTCTACAGCACGGAACTCGCTGCCGCGAACCCGTTCGCTTCAGATAATGATCCGAAGTCGATTGGCCGGGCGCGCTTTTATCTGTCTCAGTTCGCCGGTATCGATCGCTTTTATTTGCCGCTGATCGCGAAAGCAAAAATTCCTGATGTCAGCTTCAACGAGCAGTTCCGCGATTCACTCGGAGTAATCGTAAGCAACCACAAAGTGCGAGGCGCCTTTACCCGGGATGGATTCGCGTTCGTTCAGGATGCGCTGCGTAACCCATCATTCATGAGCGTTGAGGAATGGGTGTTGGGAAAAGCAACCGCAACGGAACTGGATCCGGCAACTCTTCAGCAAAAACTCACCGAGCGTTATTACGACGACTTCACGAAAGAATGGCGCACTGTTCTTCGGACATCGTCTGTAGTTGGTTACGGAGACTTTGCCGATGCCGGACGAAAGTTGGAAAAACTGACCGGGCCTACATCTCCGCTCCTGGAATTATTCTGGTTTATTTCGAATAACACTGCGGTCAGCGTTCCCGATGTTGCTGCACCCTTCTTGCCCGTGCAAGCCCTCGAGCCTCCTGGCGCGCCCGACAAGCTTCCCGACCAATACATTCTTCCCTCCAACAAAGACTACATTGTTGCTCTCACCAAGCTGCAATCCGATATTGCTCCGCTGGTCAGCAATCCTACGGACCCGACCGCCGCCTCACAAGTTGCAAACTCGGAAGGTGCAGCCAAGGTTACGGTCACACAAGTCATGGGCACGCGCGTTGATCAAAAGTTTCACAACGAAAACCTGGTCCGGGCACTTCTCGAACAACCCATCACGAATGTGGATGCCCCGCTGAAGCTCGGTCCCGCGGCAGCCGTGAATGCGGCCGGCAAGAGTTTCTGCGGTCGTTTCGCTCAGCTCACCAGCAAATATCCATTCAATCCCGCTTCCGATCAAGATCTTCCGATCGATCAGTTGAATGAGATCCTCGCTCCCAAAACCGGCGCGCTGTGGGCTTTCTACGACGATAAGCTCAAGCAGATATTGGTTAAGCAGGGATCACACTACGAAGTCGCGCCAGGCAGCGCAATCAAGCCATCACCAATTTTCGTGACGTTTTTCAATCGTGCCGCCGCGCTCAGCGATGCGCTGTACTCGGGCGGTTCATCTTCCCCCAAATTTTCGTACATCTTGAAAACGTTGCCGAGCAATGTCGAGGTTGTCTTGAAGATCGGCAACCAAACGATGCTGGGCACCGGCAGTCAACAACAATTCACCTGGACCGGCGCGTCTGAAGATGTGCAAGCGACGACACCGGGCGGCGATACGCTAGGCTCTTTCAAGGGACCATGGTCCGTCTTTCGATTCGTGGCCGACGCTCACGCGCAGGCTTCCGGCCATGTCACCAATCTGGAATGGATTATGCAGTCGAATGGAAGAACGATCATGCTTCCGAATGGCAAGCCAAAGTCCTACGACTATCAACTGGACGTTACCGGCGTGAATCCCTTCCAGTCGTCGGAATTGACCGGATTGCGCTGCGTGTCACAAGTGGCCCACTGATAATTCCGGATGGCTTGGTTAAAGGTGAGTTTCTTCACGTGGAGCTCTCCTGCGAATGATTGCTCCGCCCCGGAGTCAAACAATCAATCAGTCGCTGCGCCCACGATTGCTCGGCGGCGCGCACCAGCACGCAGGTGATGTTATCGTCACTGGCACCCGCCTTGGCCGCCTCGATTAATGCTTCGCACGCTTCATTCAACGACTTCGCGCTGCCCACGACTTCAAGCATTTTTTCTTCTTTGACGTAGCGCGACATTCCGTCGGTACAAAGCAGCAATAAATCTCCCGGCGCGAATTCGTGATCTTCCAAATCTGGTTCCACGATATCCTCCGAGCCTAGAGCTCGCACAATCACGTTTTGCATCTCGGATCGTTCCGCCTCTTCCACGGTCATCAGACCGCGGCGCACCTGCTCCATAACTAGAGAATGATCGCTGGTCAGTTGCTGAATGCCTCCGCCACGTACCAGATAAATGCGGCTGTCTCCCACGTTCGCGATGGAAAAAAGATTTCCATGCACGCACACCGCAACAATTGTCGAACCCATTCCAGCTCGATTCGGATTATTTGCCCCAGCTTCCTGAATGGACTGGTTCGCCAGTTGAATCGCGTTCGCCAATCCCGCGGCATATTCCGAAACGCCCTCAAACTTTCGTCCCAGCACCGGCGATTCCGCTCGCCCGGGATCCTTGCGGAAGTATGCCAGCACCGTATCCACCGCGATCTTACTGGCTACTTCGCCGGCGGCCGCTCCTCCCATGCCGTCGCATACCACAAAAATTCCGCGCCGCAAGTCGAAGCCAAAATTGTCTTCATTGTTGGTCCGCACTAAACCAATGTCGGTTTTCCCCGCGGCTTGGAATACTAAATTCATTATTTTTTCACCAATACGATGTTGAGTTACGTCGCGAAAACTCTACCTGCTCTTCGGGAACGGCCTTGGCCGAAGCGGTTCGACCTCTGCGGATTCCGATTCGTGCCAGCATTCTGGTGCGCAAAGCTTCTTTTAGCAACCGCTCACGTTCAGTCTGCAATTCATCCCCAGCGTGACCGGTGATGAGCGCGATCGAGCGGATTACATCCACGGCTGACCGCCGGATCCCCTCCCGCCAAAGCCTCGCGCGCGAGCCAGCGCCGAAAAAAAGCGCCGCGTCTGCCGTAACTCTGATTCTCTGTTTAATCATCTCGCGCAACTGCTTTAATAATGGAGATTCAGGATTCGATTGTAGCGCCGACTCCAGAGTTGCCAAAGCTCCGCTGAAGTCAAGATTATCCAGAGCGCCTTAGACGGCTCCTGCAACATTCAATAAATTCCCGTCGTTGTCGCTAGCTGTCCGCATCCCCCGTGCCCTCAGATATTCCTGCTCCTTAACCGCCGCCAAGGGCCGGCCTGCCGGGTAACCTGAGCATCGACCGCAACCGCTGATCTATCCTGATCTATCTTCAGGATTTTTCTTGACTTGTTCCGCCTTCGTGGAGCAAGATTTTCGTCACTTCCCTGTGCGGGCGAAGGCGCAAGCCCACGGGGCCCCCCATCAGATGAGGTCGAGATTCTCCCAGGCGAAACTTGGGTTGCGTAACGTTTTTGCCGACGAAGTCACTATAGGAATTAACGCTTTCTGACCCTCAGGAGGTTGCGATGAAATCCGACAACACAACTATGAATAAGCTGCAGAGCCTGGTCCTGTTCTTCGTTATCATGGCGCTTCCGTCTCTTGCCTGGGGCCAGAAGAAAAGCGCCCCGTCCGCTCCCAAGCCGGCGCCTCACGTTTCTGCTCCCGCTCATCCCGCGGCGCATACCACGACTCCCAGCCGTACATCCACCGCCGGACATTCCACCACGGGCGCCAAGACGGGTACGGCTCGACCAGGAACTACCAGCCGAACAGGGACCACGGCCCACACTTCAACCGCCGGACGCACCGGAACAGCGGGAAAATCGAACACCACGGCCCGTGGCAATACCGCGGGTAAGCCGGGAACGGTAGGGAAGGGCGGAGCACCTGGAAAGCCCGGCGCTTCCACTCATGCCGCTGCCAGCCGAACGCCTCCCGGCAGAACGGTCGCACTCAAAGGCGGAGGCCACGCCAGCATCCGTCCCAACGGCCAAATCCGTTCCGTCGATCGAAACGGCATGCACATCGAGCACGGCATGCACGGCGGGCGAACCGTGGTCAGCGAACATAACGGCGCTCGGGTCGTGACCACCGGAAGGCACGGCGGCTACGTGCAGCGTCCCTACGCTGTTCGCAACGGGCACACCTACGTTTCCCGAACCTACGTAGTGAACGGCCACGCCTACTCCCACGTCTACCGCTCTTACTACTACGGCGGACATCCCTATTACGGGTATTACCCTGCCTACTACTACCATCCGGGATTCTATGGTTGGGCCTACAATCCGTGGGCCGCGCCCGTTGCCTGGGGCTGGGGATGGGGCGGCGCTCCGTGGTATGGCTTCTACGGCGGATATTTCGCTCCCTATCCTGTTTATCCGAGCGCCGCATTTTGGCTGACGGATTACCTCATCTCCGCAAATCTCCAAGCCGCCTATGCAGCTCAAGCCGAAGCTAATGCCGCGCAAGCGGGCGGCGGAGGCGATGCGGGAAACGCCCCTGCGCAAGATAGTGGTGGGGGAGATCAAGCTGCACCCGCGTCCAATTCAGGCGCTGTCGCTCTCACCCCCGAAGTGAAGCAGGCGATCGCGGAGGAAGTAAAAGCGCAACTCGCCGCCGAGCAAGCTTCCGCAAGTCAACCTGCCGCAGCCGGCGCCGCGCCGGCGAGTGCACCCGCCGCAACCACGGCCAGCACTGGCGAAGTGCCAGCCGCGCTTGATCCTGCCCACAC
>JBAVUV010000844.1:0-4647 GCA_049696955.1 Candidatus Sulfotelmatobacter sp.
GGTGAAGAGCCAGCTAAACTATGAACCGAATCCTCACTGGAATAGCGGCGACGAATTGCTGATACCCCTCCGTTCGGTGCACGGCGGCTATCTGGGATGTATCGCGCTTGACGACCCTCGAGAGCCGGAAGAGGTCAACGCCTACCAATTGTCTCGCATCGAGTTGCTCGCGGCCGATCTGGCAGTTGCGGTGGAACTGAAGTCGCTGCAACGCCAGCTGGTGCGCTCGGAAAAGCTCGCGGCGCTGGGACAATTAGTCGCGGGTGTCGCCCATGAGCTGAACAATCCGTTGACTGCAGTGATGGGTTATGGCGAGTTGCTGGGAGACGACATAACGTCCGCGCCCATCCGCAGCCGGTTGGACAAACTGGTAGCCGAGGGCCGGCGCATGAAGAAGATTGTGGAAAATCTCTTGCGTTTCTCGCGGCAGAGCGCGTCGGATCGTCAGTCCATTGACTTGCGGCCGATTGTTCAGGACGTGCTGGCACTGCGCGAGTACCACGTTCGAACCCGGGATGTGGAAATCACGGTGGACATTCAACCGAACTTCCCCTCCGTGGTCGCGGACGAAGATCAATGCAAGCAGGTATTGCTCAACCTGATCAACAACGCGATCGATGCGGTAGAAGACGGGACAACACCAAAGCGGATCGGCATTCGTATTTTCCAGCGCGGAGGTCGCGCCGTGATCGTCGTTGAGGACACGGGGCCTGGGTTCTCCGATCTGAATCGCGCTTTCGATCCCTTTTATACGACCAAGCCAGTGGGAAGAGGTACCGGACTCGGTCTCAGCATCTGCCACGGAATTGTTAAGGAACACGGTGGCGAGATCAGACTGGAAAACTTGCAGCCGCGCGGGGCTGCCGTGACCATTGAACTGCCGATAGGAGAAGGGGCGTTTTCAAACGTCGGTGTCGAAGCGCTGCCCTGGGGCGCAAGCCGGGAGCATAATAACGCCGTGTCAGGAAATAATCCACGTTAGGAATTCTCAGGATCTTTTAGCGCCGGATGCTGCTCCCGATTCTCTTCCGTATAAACCGCAATCCGCCTGGATTTACGGTAGACGTTTGCGACCGCCAATGTCCAAAGAGGAACTAGATCGACCCCAGGGACGAGTTTACCCAGAAACGATGGCAGAAATTCCCAGTGCCAGCCCAGCAGATGCACCATCAAGGCTCCGACCCCGAAGTCGATGATGTCATCGGCAGGCGATGCTGCGCCCTCGACGAAGAACGGAAAAATGATGATTTGCAATGCATCCGCGACCACCGCCAGCATCATAGCGGCCTTAAAGCGGGAACCGGGTGAGACGGTAATGGTGTCTTGAATCACAGCCATGCCATTTCCTTCGTCCCTACCATTTTAAACCCAAAGGCGAGGGTTGGATCAGAAGCGTGCATAGGAAACGAAAGCGCCCCAGACTCTTTCAAGTCATAGGACGCTTTCGTTGAACAGCCCTCCCCCGAGTGCTGCTCAAATTTAAGTTAGGCTCTGGGACGGGGGTTGTGAATGGCTCATGTGTGCCACATGACCCCACCGTCAGGCTAAGTCATTCGGAGTACCCGTCGTCGTTGCCGTCGTCCTCGTCTTCTTCGTCGCCGCCGTTGTCTTCGTCTTCGTCGTCGTCTTCGTCAGGCTCGTCTCGGAAAATCATATTGCCGTCTGCCGAGAGATAGTACCGGTCCGAGTTTGGGCGTATTTTGCGCATTCCATAATGCTACGCTCCGCCGGGGCGGCGGTGGTTAACCTACTGCAAAGGCGCGGATACGTGCTCGTGGACAATCAACCACTGGCCGTCACGGTTCTCCCAAACCACGGTCCAGCGGAAATTGCCCATCTCAACCTTGCCGGCGTTTGTGGTCATCTCTTCTTTTACTGTCGCAGTGCCCCAGACTAAGTCCCCGTGGGGATGAATCGCGGCATCGTCGTTCACCGTGAACTTCGCGTTTTTATAACCGGCCAGTACGCCTTTCACGCCCTTTTCGTACTCGCCCCAACTATCGTACTTCAGGGGGGCGATATCGAAGAAGGTGTGTGGGCCGCTGGCGTAGAACCTGGCGACGTTGTCCGGATTGAGTGTCGACCAGCCATCCCAGATTTTCTGCATATAACTTTTGTCGGGAGCAGTGCCCGCTGGAGCTTTCTTCGCGGTGGGCTTTGGAGACTCCGCGATGCTGAATAGCGTAATAACGAACAGGGAGAGTAGCGTGGTGCAAAGGCGCTTCATGTCTGGGTTCCTCGTAGACTTTCTATGCGATCTCGATCCTGAAGATCGTGAAAGAGACCGCGGAATTCTCGCACATGGTCGACGATCTGCAAAGCTTGCATTGACCGATTTCCACAGCGCACGCTAGAATAACTGAGTTTGCCTGTACACGCCGACCCGTTCTGGGGACGCCTGCCCTGGCTGCTGAAGCGCCGGGGCGGAAACACAGCAAGCATAGAAAGTTCAGTGGGCGCTAGGGTTGCACGCGTGTGCGCGTGAGTCGCGCCTGATGAACGGACTTTCACGACATCTTGATGGAGGCAGACGTATGTACGCGGTCATCCGCGCCGGTGGAAAGCAGTACCGGGTGGCGCCCGGGGATGTGATTCGAGTGGAAAAGCTGGCTACGGAAACCGATGGCCTGGTGAATTTTCCTGATGTTTTAGCAGTCTCGGCCGGCGATGGACAAATTGGCAAACCTGAATCGGAAGCACGGGTCGTCGGCGAGGTGGTAGAAGAAGGACGGGGCGCCAAGATTCTGGTTTTTCATTACAAGCGGAAGAAGCAGTATAAAAAGCTGCGCGGGCATCGTCAGTCCTACACTGCGGTGCGCATTACTGAGATTGCCTTTGACGGGCAAAGCTTCAAGGCTCCGGAAGTGGCGAAGAAGCAGCCGAAAGTAAGAAAAGCCGCCCTCGTAGATGAACACGAGTCTGATGCAGAAGTGAAGAGCATCAAAGGACACGCGGCCAAGGGACACGCGAAGAAAAAGGCCGCGCCCAAGAAAAGTACGGGCAAGAAAACTGCTGCAAAAAAGAAGAAATAGTGGCGCGGCTTAAGATGCTCGCGCGAAAGCCGGCGGGAAGCCGGCGCTACTTTCAAAGGACTGAGAGTTGATCCATGGCACATAAAAAGGGACAAGGAACATCACGAAACGGTCGCGACTCCAACGCGCAGCGGCTTGGATTTAAAGCATTCGGCGGGCAGATCGTGCCCGGTGGGACGATCATCGTGCGGCAGCGTGGCACCCGCGTGAAACCGGGGCTCAACGTGGGGCGCGGCAAAGACGACACGCTCTTCGCCAAGATTACCGGTCGCATAAAGTTCCTGAATAAGGGTTCGATGGGCAAGTTTGTCATGGTCGAGCCGATGGAAGTGCTGGAGTAGTCTGGCGTCCTTCTGCTGAATCGGCATTGTGCTTTAGCGGCCGTGCGACGCGGTTTGAGCCTCGCCTTCGGGACGGGGCTTTTTTGTTTTGTCCCGGCTGGGATTGTGTAGCGTCCTCGTCTTTTGCAGGCTGTCGCCGCCTTTTGCAGACGGTCATCGTCTTCGTCTTTGCATGCTGTAATCCCGAGCGCAGCGAGGGACCTTGGTGTTTGTTCGAAACAGGGATTCTGGTAGCGCAGGCACGAACCAAGGTCCCTCGCTTCGCGCGGGATGACAAATCTTCTTATTATGTTTATCGATGAGGCAAAAATTCGAGTGAAGGCGGGGGACGGAGGCAATGGCTGCATGGCCTTCCGCCGTGAGAAATATGTTCCGCGCGGCGGGCCTTCAGGCGGCGATGGCGGTAAGGGCGGAGATGTGATCATGGAATCCAGCGAGCGCCATAACACGCTGGTCCACTTTCGCTTCAATCCCGAATATAAAGCCGAGCGCGGACGCCATGGCGAAGGTTCGAATAAGAGCGGCCGCGAAGGCGAAGACATTCTTCTCAAAGTTCCGGTGGGAACCATCGTCTATGACGAAGAAACCGGAGAGAAAGTATTCGATTTTTCCGCTCCCGATCAGCGCATGGTGATTGCCCGGGGCGGGCGCGGCGGGCGCGGCAATGCGCGTTTTGCCACTTCGGTGCATCAGGCGCCCCGCGAGCACGAACCCGGACGCCCCGGAGAAGAACACAATTACCGGCTGGAACTAAAGCTGCTCGCGGACGTGGGGCTGGTTGGCTATCCAAACGTGGGCAAGTCTACATTGATCTCGCGAATCTCGGCGGCCAGGCCGAAAATTGCTGATTATCCTTTCACAACGCTGGAACCTCAACTTGGCGTAGTTGCGGTGGGCGATTTGAATAACGAAATCAGTTTTGTCGTTGCAGACATTCCCGGCTTGATCGAGGGCGCGCACGAAGGCTCTGGGCTGGGCATTCAGTTCCTGCGCCACATCGAACGCACGCGATTGCTGGTTCACCTGGTGGATGTGTCGGATGCCAGTGGGCGTCCGGACGTGGTCAAGGATGTGGAAGTGATACTCGGAGAACTGGCCAGCTTTGGCGCGCATCTCGAAGATAAGCCCATGATCATGGTTGCATCCAAGATCGATGTTGTGAACAAAGAGAAACTTGCGGCGCTGAAACGGTATTGCAAGAAGCGCAAGTTGAAACTGTATGAAATTTCCGCAGTGACCGGCAAAGGGATCGAGGAACTGAAGTACGCCATCGC
>JBAVUV010000845.1:0-5326 GCA_049696955.1 Candidatus Sulfotelmatobacter sp.
GCACCACTTTGCCCGCCATCGGAGCGACTATTTTCTTTGGACCCTGATCGTCTGCGGCACGCGTGCGGCCGCGCAGAGACCGAGGGTCACGCACTTCGGCTGCGAACCTCGAACTGCCGACCCACAAATGCAAATCGTTTGCCACCCGTTCCGATTTAATTTCATAAGCGTAGTTCCCAATGCGAAGAGAGAGAACGTCGGGACGAACGAGAACGGCATCCACTTCTATTTCGCGGCCATCCAGGCGGCAGGACCAGCGTCCGTCGGCGCGGTTCAGATCGAGCCTATACTTTTTGCCGTCGATGGTTACGTCGTAGAGCATCGAGACCAGTCGTCTTTTCTACTCATCCGAATCAGCTGGGTTCATCGCAAGCTTTCTCTACGGCTCGTATTTTTCCAGTTTGAAACCATCGGGTCAGCCGCGCGCGAATCGGTAGTTGCAGCGCTTTCAGTTCCGGCGCCGAGCGCCGCAACCATCCCGGCTGCAATTGCGGCGACTTCCACCGCTCGTGCGTCGACAGCCTTATCTTCACTTCTTTTCAGCATGCGGTCGAGAAATCCCGTATCAAGTCTCGCTGCGCGGAAATCCGCATCGCGCAAGATGCGTCGAAACAGCGAAATATTCGTCTTGATTCCGCCGACAAAATATTCGTCCAGAGCTCGAGTCAAAACAGAGATGGCCTGGTCGCGGTCGGTACCATAGCCGACCAGCTTGGCCAGCAGCGGATCGTAATCGATCGGCACATTCCATCCTTCGTACATTCCACTATCTTCGCGTATGCCTGGCCCCGACGGCGCCAGCAACAGAGTGATTCTGCCGGGGCTGGGAAAATAATTATTGTCGGGATCTTCTGCGTATATCCGGCACTCGATGGCATGGCCACGAATGGAGATGTCTTCCTGCGTGAAGGGCAGGTTTTCTCCGGCCGCGATCCGAATCTGCAGGTGGACCAAGTCCAGCCCGGTGATCAATTCCGTCACTGGATGCTCTACCTGCAATCGAGTGTTCATCTCCAGAAAATAAAAATTCTTTTTCTCGTCGACCAGAAACTCGACCGTGCCGGCGTTGGTATACCCTGCGGCCTGGGCCACGCGAACCGCCACCTCGCCCATCCGCCGCCGCATGTCAGAGTCCACGATTGGAGAAGGCGCTTCTTCCAGCACCTTCTGGTGCCGCCGCTGCAACGAGCATTCACGCTCGCCAAGATAAATTGTGTGGCCGTGCTCGTCGGCTAAAATCTGCATTTCGATGTGGCGGGGATTGATAATCGCCTTCTCGATATAAACTTCGCTGTCGCCGAATGATCTCTCCGCTTCGCTGCGGGCCGCATCGAGAGAAGACTTCAGTTGCTCAGGGGCATGCACCAGGCGCATGCCTTTGCCGCCGCCGCCGGCGGCGGCTTTAAGCATCACTGGATAGCCGATTTTCGCGGCCACCACGTCAGCCTCTTCGAATGACTCCACTCCTCGCGATGTGCCGGGCACGAAAGGAACGCCAGCTTTTTCCATGGCTTGCCGGGCGCGCGTTTTCGATCCCATTGCTTGCATCGCAGCGGCGGTCGGGCCGATGAATTTCACTCCGGCATCGGCGCAGGCCTGCGCAAACTTCGCATTCTCGGATAGAAACCCGTACCCAGGATGAATGGCATCCGCTCCGGCCCGGCGCGCGGCGTCGAGAATTTTCGGAATGTTGAGATACGATTCGGAGGCGGCTGCCGGGCCGATCGGATAGGCTTCGTCGGCTTTGCGCACATGCAACGAAGCCCGGTCCACATCCGAATAGACCACCCCGGCGGCGATACCCATCTCATGGCATGCGCGGAGCACGCGTACTGCAATCTCTCCGCGATTGGCGATGAGGATTTTCTTGAACATATTCTTCTCAACATCTTCTCTTGAACAATAAGGCGCCCGCGAAGAACTCAAGATTCTACAGTAGATTCCGGTGTTCCAAAATCGGCTGTCTGCGGGTTTGATCGTTTCCCGGTTTGCAGTAGCAAGAACACCGCCAGGATCAGCAACTCGGGCTCAATCGGATGACGATAGCGGGCATGCGGAAAGACAAAATAATAAGTTGTCGGGTAGGTCAGAATGAGTCCGGCGAAGAGCCATGCTCCTCGGATTTTCATCCGCACCGCGCGGCCTGCACCCCAGACCGACAGCACCGACCATGCCAGGAAAAGCGAATTGCGAAAGTCCCAGGGAGCGCGGCTATCAGTGGGCTTTGGCACGCCATTCCAGTAGTAAAAAAATCTTCTCAGGCTGACAACGGCGAAACGGCCGGGGTTGTCGCGAATCCATGCGAAGGCCAAGCGCTGGCACTCCTTCTCATAGGCAAGCTCACCCATTCGTTCGAACTTCTCGAACTCAAGCTTGTTTAGATTAGGCTGCAGATAAGCCATCAGCATGCCCTCTGCGCTGTTCGAATTGCCCAGGCGAAACTGAAGACCGAAATCGTCGCGCAAAAAAACAAATCGCCCGAAGACTTCATAGTTCCGGATAAGCCACGGGGAGAGCACCAAAAAGAAAATCGCTGACGATAACACGACACCAGAAAACGAAGGCAATCCGTTCTTGAATCGCTGCCGCCATATCCAAAGCCCGCAGAAAGGCAGAAAGGCCAGCATCGACGGATTGGCCAATGCAGCTACGCCCCACAAACCCGCGAATATCAGCCACCGTCGAAAGCCTCGCCAATCCTGCAGTTCGAGAGCAACAAGAAAAATCAAACTTAAAACCAGCGGAGTGAATGTGGTATCCCAAATCCAGTGAATCGACCAATACCAAATGTAAGGGTTGAGCGCCCATCCCCACACCGACCACCGCGCCACACGATCGTCGAATGTTCTCCTGGCGATCAGAAAAATCGGAATCGTTGTGAGCGAAGCGAACAGGCTGTTGACGGTTAACAGAACCCACGCCGAGGCATACGTGTAAATGCCGAAGACTTTGAAAACCCCGGCCATCAGATATGGATAAAGCGGCGGTTCCCAGGCTGTGGGACCGGTATTACCACCGTAAGGATTGCTGAAGCCTTGTCCCAACGCGATGGACCGAGCCACACGTCCCATCTCCCACCCGAAAGCAAAATGGTCTTCGATCGGACGCGTGCGATACTGGCGGAACACGCCGATCATCGCCACCTGCAGAACAAACGACACCAGAACGAGCCGCAGCACAGACTTGGGAATCGGCGGCGAGGACGGTTTTTCCATTGAGCCGGAGTGTATCAGGAGGAACAAACGAGGCGAAGAAATCGGGGGCTAAGGGCGGAGTTACTGCTCAGGCAGGCGAACTAGGCTCACCATAAACGACTGCCGCGGTTGATGTTCAGACTCCTTTATCCATCCCGCGCTGCGCCCGAAGCGGTACCTCAGCAGCGTCCAGATGGCTAGCCATCCATCGGAGTGGCGAATCTTTTTGCCATCTCCCGCCGAGCGGGGAACATAAGAGATAGGAACTTCGGCGATCTTCTCGCCCATGCGGCACAGCTTTGCAGTAACTTCGGGACAAAACTCAAAACGGCGGCAATCCAAATTGATTTTCGAAATCAAAGATCGACGGAAAACTTTATAACAGGTCGCTTCGTCGTGGATACCCGCTCCATACAACAGATTCGCCAGATGCGTTAAGAGTTTAGCGCCCAGAAAAAATCGCAGCCCGCGCTCCGGGCGGTCAGGCCGCACGCCGTAAACGACGTTGGCCTCGCCCGTTTCGAGGGGCCGCAACAATGCTGGATAATCCTGCGGATCGTATTCGAGATCGGAATCCTGTATGAGAACATACTCGCCGTGCGCGTACTCGAGCGCGGTGCGAATAGCTGCGCCCTTGCCGCAATTCTTTTCGTGGAAGATCACGGTGACGTCTTCTGCAAGCGGCATTGCCCGGAGTTTCTCGCGAGTGCCATCGGAGGAGCCATCATCCACGATGATGATTTCTTTCTTAACCGGCGAGGCATGGATTGCCCGCAGCAACTCGTCCACATGCGCCGCCTCGTTGTAAACCGGCACGATGACAGACACGCATCCCGCCCACCGGTCACGCGGAATACTCGCGGCACCGCGCAGCGACGGTTCCAATGAAGTCACACTCATCGTGCCAAAGCCATGCATGAACTGTAGCCCGCTAAAATCTGCGTCCGTTAAAATCTGGGTCCACTAAAATCTGAGCTATTCTAAGCATAATATCATTTGGAATCGCGCCTTTTACGCTACCACTCATGCCGTCTTCCACAGCCCGTGCAACAAGAGAGGCCGACTACTCGCAGCCAGCGCGTTCCGCTCGGCCGCTCTGGACGCCACTTTCCATCGCCACCCTGACGTTGCTGGGCGGGGCTGCCGCCGTATTACGTTTCTCATTTCTTGTACGGAAACCTTTTTGGTTTGACGAGTGCTTCAGCGTGGAAGTCGCCCGGCTTGGCTGGACTGATTTTTGCAGGCTGATGTGGCGGCGCGAAGCCAATATGTCGCTCTACTACCTGCTGCTGCGCGGATGGCTGCATTTCGGCTCCAGTCCATTCTTTATTCGCAGCCTATCGGTGATTATTTCTCTGGTCACATTGCCGGCAATTTTCTGGCTGGCGTCACGGCTTTTTGATCGGCGGGTCGGATTGCTCGCCGTCGCGCTGATGAGCTTTAACGCGTTTCACATTCGCTACGCGCAGGAGGCGCGCAGCTACTCGCTGTTTGTGCTGCTGGCAATTCTCTCGAGTGGTTTCTTCGTCTCGGCGTTGAGAGAGCCATCGCTCCGTAACCGATGCGGATATGTTCTGGCCAGCGTTCTTGCCGTCTATGCTCATCTTTATGCGTTGCTGTTACTGGCAGCGCAGTGGCTGTCGGTGCGGCGTGAGAAGGCACGGGCGCGCCCTCTGCGGGGAGGCGGGATTTGGATCGGCCTGGCGTCTTTGCCTTTAATAGTTTTCGCGGCCAAGACTGGCGCTGGACCCATCCGGTGGATTCAACGGCCGGGGCTTCACGACTTGTTGCATTTCATGGAGCAGATGGCGGGCAATGATGGATTTTTCCTGTTCGCTCTCTATGCCGCAGCCTGCCTTGCAGCAATCGCGCCGTATGAAGGCAAGAGGGGGCTCTCCCGCACTCAGGCTAAGTCGGATGGCTGGAGTGTCCGCTTCCTCGTGATCTGGCTGCTATCTCCGGTGGTGTTCATACTGCTGCTCTCGCTGGCGCGTCCGCTATTCCTGGGACGCTACTTTATCTTTTGCCTGCCGGCACTGGTGATTCTGGCAGCGGCCGGTCTGGCCAAGCTTCATCCAGCGTGGCTGCTGGGCGTGGCGCTGGGGATAATGCTTTTGCTTTCGCTACAGGGA
>JBAVUV010000846.1:0-7533 GCA_049696955.1 Candidatus Sulfotelmatobacter sp.
TGGCCGGGAGCTCAAACCGGGCCAACACACCATTGAGTTTGATTTCAAATACGATGGTCCCGGCCCCGGCAAAGGTGGCACCGGAGTGCTCTCGGTGGATGGCAAGCAGTTGGACAAGAAGACCATCAAGCACACTATTCCGATGATGATGTCCATTGATGAGACCTTCGACGTTGGGCTCGATACCCGTACAGGGGTCGATCATAGCTACGAACTGCCGTTCAAGTTCACCGGCACCATCGACAAGCTGACCTTCAAACTCGGGCCTTCACAGTTGTCCGAAGTTGAACAAAAGACTGCTGCGCACGATATGGCTATGGTTCACGACTAGGCGGACAGATCGAACCTAATCGGACTGCCTTGGAGCAGAAGTTTCTTGATCAAACGATGGAATGAGGCCGAGTTCGCAACGCAGTAGTCCGTTCGAGTGTAAAACGCACGGGCCGTCTCGAAACGAGGAGGCCCGGCGAAGTCGAATCTGATTCGCATAGAACTCACAAATCCTTTCTCCACTTCACCTAGCCGATATCGATCAACTCTTCGGATCCTGCGTCTTTGGAATCTTCAACGTCCATGAAAAGCCGAAGACGATCGTGCGCCCTTGCGGACGAGCCTTGGCATAATACTCGTCGTAGTACTTGAAGAAGGCTATGAAATCTCTCGTCGGGAGAATGTAATTGGCCTGTAAACCAATTGCATGAACTGAGTAGTAGGGAACTCTGCTCGCGACGACGGGAAGTCCGGCCACCAGGTAAGTGCCGCCGTTACTCGAGACCTGCCATTGGTCGTATCCAACCAATCCGAGTTGGGCCAGTTGGGTCATATTCTTCTTCAAGGGAAGAACCTGCCCAATTCCCCACTCATCGGTGAAGGCCTGCCCGGGCGTTATTTTGCTGAGCTGACCCGCCGGTGTGCTGGCGGCTGTTTTTTGTCCGTGGATTTCCCAGGCGGTGGCAAGGTTCGCGGTGGTCCCTTGGTTCTTGGTGATGTAGAGCGTGGTGCCAGATGTGATGTCGTTACCCCAATATCCCGAACCCACGTTGTTGCTCGCTCCCGCAGTGTAGCGGCCCGTAGGGGCAGTGAAAGAGTACCCGGCGTTGAAATCAACCCGCTTCCCGAAGTGCCAGCCCATGTTCAATGGCTGGACATAAGTATCGGCGAAACCCGATCCACCCGCGCTGAGATTGGTCCCGGATGGAACCCCGGGTAAAAGAGGAGGCAGGGCGGCCACCACCGAGCCGCTCGCGTAGGTTAAAGCGACATAGGGCATGAAATATCCGCCGAGGATCTTGTGGTGCGGGACGTAATAGATAATGTTCTCATCCACCCAGAACGAATAAGTCCCCGTGACATTCTGAAGGATGCGGTCTCCGTTGGAGTTATTCAACCGGCTGGCAGAGTAATTCAGTGCCAGGTTGGCGTATGTGATTCCGGGATCGGGAATCACACCGGCATTGAGACCAAACTGTCCCGGCACCCATTGTCCCTTCTGCTGACCGAGCAAAGGCGAAGGAAATCCCACGATACTGATTGCAAGTACCAAGGCTCTAGCTTTGATCTGCGAAGAAATGCAGTTTCCCCTTTTGACGCCGATGAAGCCACACCGATGTCATCAACTTGCGATCGCAATCATGCTGCTTTCGGAATTTGCTTCTTGTAGCCGGTGAACTCCTCGCCCGGCTTGATGTTGGGGTACTGGGCGAGGCTCTTTTCATACGCACCGATGGTGCGGAACACGACCCCGAACATCCATCCCATGTCGAGCTTGGTGTTGAAGAGGTTGTACCGCTCACCGGGGTCGCTTCCGAGGTCGAAGACCATCGGGAATTGGGGCTGCAAGATCGGCTCAGCGATGCCCTCGCAGTGGCGAAAGACCGCCTTGACCTGGCGCCACTTCGATGACATCAGCGAACCGTCGGGCCCGAAGAACAAGAGAGTCTCGCGCCCGGTCGTCTTGCTCTCGCCGAGCAGAAACTTCGAGGCGTCGACGCCGTCCATTGCGCGGTCGGTGGGGACCTTGTCGGAGGCGCCAGCCAAGGCCGCGAACGTCTTATACCAGTCGTGAGCCGAGAGCATCTCCTCGGAGACCACTCCAGCTGGCACCTTGCCTGGGCAGCGGACCATCGCGGGAACCCGCATCGAGCCCTCCCAGGGAGGAGTCATAAACCCTCCGCGGAACGGACCGCTCGAACCTCCTTCGATGTTCGGGGTGTCGATCAATCCGGCCCCGTTATCGCTGGAGAACACGATGATCGTGTTGTCGCCGATCCCGGCTGCGTCCACGCAGTCGACGATCTGCCCGACCCGGTAGTCCATCTCAGCGATTAGATCCGCGTACGCACCCAACCGCGAGGGATTGGTCTGGTCGAAATCGGGGTGTACCTTCTCCGGTGGGTGGATATGCGAGAGCGCGATGTAGGTGAAAAATGGCTTGTCCCCGGCGGCGCGCTTGATGTAGTCGGTCGCCTTCCCGACGATCAGTTCATCCAACAGGGGACGCACCTCCAAATTCAGCTCGCGGGCCGCCGTGGATTTCTGACCCTTTTTGCCCTCCCAGATTTTGGGCGACTCGATGCCCAAGGTCTTCGCCAGCGCGTTGAACGTCGCGTACGAGGTCCAACCGGCCTCATCAGCGCTGTTCTTGTAGCCCCACCACTCATCGAAGCCGTGGTCATTCGGCAGCCTGCCCTCGATCTCACCGAGATGCCACTTACCCCACAGCGACGTCGCGTAACCCGCATCCGAAAGTAGTTCGGCGATCGTGTACTCCCATGGCGCCAGACCGGCCTCGCCCTGACCGGGCAACGGCACCGTGTACGTACCGCAACGCACGGACTGCCGGCCCGTCATGATTGCCGTGCGCGTCGGCGTGCACTGCGCCTCGACAGTGTAGTTATTGAACCGGATGCCCTCGTTGGCAAGCTCGTCGATGCGAGGCGTCGGGGTGTTGCCGCCGTAGCAGGAGAAGTCGCCCCAGCCGACGTTGTCGCACAGGATGAACACTATGTTCGGTCGGGTTGTAGTTCCTTTTTGGATCGCCATTGTCTTTCTTCCTTCGTGATTTCTTACCGTTGCTGTGTAAAACCGCCACTGGAGGTGACGATCACGTCGGGATTCTGATTGTCCTGCACCATCTGCCAACCCTTGCCCTATAGTGCCGCATTGATATCTTGTTGCGCACTGTCGGGAACTTTAAATCCGCCCACAAGCGCTTAGAAACTGTGAGAAATGACAGTTCAGTTTGGTAATCGGTAGACCGCGAACGCTAGCAATCTAAGGAGACCAAGAGCCACGGAAACACCAAAACGCTGGGTTGTGGTTAAAACTTGGAAGGGAGACGGTGGTCAGGCTCTCAAGGTCCCCGTAATGACACTGCCTCGGAGCCAACCCTGCTGGAATTGCGCAGCTTGTCAGATTCCTGCACGAAATCCTAAAAAATTAGATTGATTTGTACCCCTAAAACGGCTGCTCTCGGCCCATTCGTACCAGTTGTATCCCAGATATATTGAAAATCGGGGGCGATGGCAATGTAACGCTTTGCTAAGGATTCTGAGGATTCTCTCGGCCCGGATGAAAGGGCGGCGGGACCGGCTAGACTCGCTCGTTACGGGTACGTGGAAGAAATAACCGGGCTGTCTATTGCTCTTTCCCCGGCTTGCAAATCGTGGCAGCTTCGGAACCGATGAATCAGGCGCTTCCACCAGGGGGCATTTTTCTCTCCGCTCGACTACGCACCATTACAGGTGCAAATTATGTTGACTTGGGTCGCTACCCTTGCGATATTTAACAAACAAGTAACACCCAGACAATATAATCCTGTGATTCCGACAAGGCGGTTTTATGAATTGCCCATTATGCGCGTCGCGCAATCAGGCGGAATTTCCAGCCGAGATAGCTCTCCATTTCCCCGGTTTAGCAAATTGGGACAAGCCTCACGTTTTTATATTTCCGCAGGCTCTCGTGTGCTTGGAGTGCGGCTTTTTGCAGTGTGAGATTCCAGAAAATCAGTTGCGGGAATTAAGGGAAGGGAGGGCATCATCAGCGGCTGCTTGATTCTCCGGAGATGTTGGGCGCACGGTTGATTGAAGTTTCGTTTTATCGTCAAAAACCATCGAAGTGTAAGGCGTATAATCCGCTGCTATGCCGTGCGCATCGTGCGCTTCGATCAATCAGATCGAATTTCCTAGTGAGCTTGGTATCCAGTTCCACGGCCTCAAGAATATCGACAGGCCAACGGTATTGTTATTCCCGCGCCTTTTGGTCTGCCTAGACTGCGGCTTTTCTTCGCTTACCGTTCCACCGGACAAGTTGCAAATGTTGAGGGACGGTTGACCATTCTGCATTCCCATCTTTCCCCCGCGTATAATCAGCTCGCAATTTCTAGTGTTCGCTACCCGGCATATGTGCGAGCGAAAGCGGACTGAATTGTTCGGGAGTCGTGGGTTATATTCGATTAAATCTTTCACCCCACTCCGCTCCCAAGGACGTTTCAATGCTCGATCCCGACGCTTCGCTCACGCCTGAAGAGATATTAGCGAGATTCAAAACGCTTTTTAATCGAGATATGACCCCGGCAGAAAAGAAGGCGTTTTTCTTGGATCAAGTTCCGCCCGAAAACGAGACTACCGACGTTTAGGTTGCCGATACGGTAATGTGCGCTCGGCGACAGACAGGCTCGCGAGGATCTCATAGGATTGGATGACACAGAGTCACTAACAGAGGTTCCCTAATGTCCCACACGGGGATTGCCCCCTCCAACCTGGACTGGAAACAACTTTATCAAAACGCAATGGTCGAACTCGACGCGGCCCAATTAACCCTACGAATCTCCGAGGCACGCACAGCAATGCTGGACCGGGCAAAAGAGATATTTGAGAGAACTGGGGATGACGAGTTCCACGCTCTGTGCTACAGCCTTGGAGAGTTGCGCTTGCTTGAGGAATTGGCTACGGGAGAGAAACCAGCCGCCTAGCTACAGCGAGCGCCGGGTGATAGCAAAAGACTAACGCTCCGTGCCGCTTTGCTGGTCGCGCTGCTGCAAACCCCACACCGTTTTCGCACCAAGTGACAGCTCTGGGCGTACAGCGGGTTCGCCGTCGAAACTCACGACAGCGGCGAGTACCGCTATGTTCGTGGCAAGGTGGTTCGCAACCGGGAACGCAGTAGCGTTCGAGGGCTGAACGGCAACTACAATCGCGATCTCAAGAATCTGTTCAAAAGCACGGCGATCTTGGCCAGTACCCGGCCGGGACCACTGCGCGATTTCTACCTGCGCCTTCTCGCGAAAGGGGTGCGTCCCACCATGGCACGTCTTCACTCTGGCCAGGAAGATCGCCGCCATTACGCTAACCATTTGGAAGAAGGGGGTGGACTTCGACGCCAACCAATTAGATCAGCAAGCAGCTTGAGCATCTCTGGAGAGTCGGTTTTTCCATCTCTAGTGCTTCGCCCGTGGTGGTCGGTCGGGTTCTAGAGACGCTCGATTCGAGGGCGAGTATCAGTCAATGAGCTAGGCCGTGTCTGCTTCGGCAGCGAGCCACCCATTTTCACGCTATGCCCCCTCGGATAATCAGAAATAGCGATAGGCCGCGAGCCTCGGATAGAACCATGATTACCACCAGGCATCGATCTCGCTTGCGAAGTCTCTTAGACTCGATTGACATTGTCGCTACTGGCAATGAACCACGGGAAGGACAAACCATTCAGAGCAACCCCGAGCAATCAGGGGGCACTTACATATACAGTGGGCTGGAGATCAAGACGTCGCACTCGCCCTCCGGTCGAGGCAGAAGTTTTTTCTTGACGTCCCTTTTTATAGAACTCATTGACAATTGTAGCCAGTGTCGCTCGTATTCCTTTTCCTTCGCTTCGCCGCGCGAGCGGGCTCTGAGGGTGGTTTGGGGGGAGGGAGCATTTTGCCGTCGCCTTATACCACCCCTTCCACCGTTTGACGGGGTATTACGTGTTGAGGGGAAAATGCTACACCCCCCTGCCCCCGGGGGATATGCGAGCGGTAGGTGCGTTCCGCGCCTACAAAAAGGGCGACGATTAGGCAGTGATGACGGCGTTGGACAGCTTCCGTATCCCCACGGACTGGTTTACCGAGGTGTTCGACGCGGAAAAAGGCCAAGAACTACGAGCGCAGTATGCAGAAGAGTTCGCGTATTTCGAATGGGACACTTTAAGTGGGTTTGACTCGATTGATAAAGCAGACAAGTCAATTATTAAAACAGATGTTTGCGTTGGCTTGGGAATATCGGTGCCAGACGAATGTGGCAACTTCGCGTCGCATCATGCAGCTTACCGTGGGATTTGTTCTCGGACTGTTACAGCGAGTGGTACGATAAGCCGCGTCCCCAACCATGCTCTGCGCCACTGGATTATCGCGTTTGCGGGTGCTCTTGCCCGCTTTAGCGGCCATCGCGAGCGCATTTATTGTTCGCAAGGGCATAGAAGAGCAGACTCGGAACTTCGAGAAACAAACAGCAACCCGACCACAAAGCGCGATTCTCCCCAGTGGGCTGATGCCAGCCATCGAGCCGTGCTCGAAGCGGCTCCCGATGTTATGGTGGTCAATCGGACGGGAGAAATTGTTGGTGTCAATGGGCAAGCACAGAGACTCTACGGATACAGTCGGGAGCACTTGATTGGAAACGTGGTCGAATCGCTGATCTGCCTTCGGGGATACCCGACATGCCGACCCAAAATATAGAAGTGCCCCCTGAGATGGTCCAGAAGTGGCAAGAGATCGTCAACCTCGTTGCCGAAATCACGCACGTTCCCGCAGCCTTGGTCATGAGGGTCGAACCTCCGAACATCAAGGTGTTCGTGTCGAGCGAGTCGAGCGGGAATCCTTATGAACGGGACGAGGTGGCATGTTTCGATCCAGGGCTGTATTGCGAGACGGTGATCAGGACGCGGCAACCGCTCCTGGTCCCGGACGCACTCCAGGACGAAGAGTGGAAGTCGAATCCCGACGTCAAACTAGGAATGATATCGTACTTGGGCTTCCCGATCGCTTGGCCTGATGGCCGGATATTCGGGACCATTTGCGTTCTGGATAACAAGAGAAACGCTTACAGCGAGACGTACCGGAAATTCCTGCTGCAATGCCGCGACGTCCTGCAGGCGGACTTGAAAATGTTAACCAGCGCAGTGCAGGAAGGTGAGGGGCGCTTCCGTTTGATCGCGAATACCGCCCCTGTACTGATCTGGATGTCTGGTCCCGACAAGCTCTGTACCTACTTCAATGACCCCTGGCTCGCCTTCACGGGGCGATCCTTGGAGGAAGAACTGGGAAACGGCTGGGCAGAAGGAGTGCACCCTGAGGATTTGCAGAGATGCCTGGATACTTACTCCCAATGCTTCGATCGTCGCGAGGATTTCAGAATGGAGTATCGGCTCCGCGAGCACGACGGAGAGTATCGGTGGGTGCTCGACATTGGCGTGCCGAGGTTTGATCGGGATCGCGCTTTTCTCGGTTATATCGGGATCGGAGTCGATGTTACCGAGCGTAAGCGGACAGAAGAGCGA
>JBAVUV010000847.1:0-2649 GCA_049696955.1 Candidatus Sulfotelmatobacter sp.
GCCCGGTGCGGGTCATTTCGCGGCCACGGAAGAAGATGGTCGCCTTTACCTTATCTCCTTCATCCAGAAAACGCAGCACGTGATTTTTTTTGGTCTCGTAATCGTGGTCATCCACATTGATGCGGAACTTGACCTCTTTCACCGTGATCGTTTTCTGGTGCTTCTTGGCCTCGCGTTCTTTCTTTTCCTGCTGATACAGATATTTCCCGTAGTCCATAATGCGACACACGGGAGGCTGAGCAGTGGGAGAAATCTCGACCAAATCCAGATTCTTACTGCGGGCTAACCTGAGCGCTTCGAACGGGGGCATTACGCCAATCTGTTCCCCTTCATCGCCGATCACGCGAATTTCGCGTGCCCGGATGCGGTCATTGGTTCGGATAAAACGTTTATCGATACGGCCCTCCACGCCCCTAAGCGATTGAGAATACAAGATTATAACATGGGAAATCGCGCGGAATGTCAGCTCACTCGCATTCTAATTTCCATGGAACATCAGTTCTTCCAGTGCCATGCGGCGTACCTGCCAGTAATCGCGCGGTTCTCCGTTGACATTTAGCTGGCACTCACCCAGATCATTAAATGTGAGCGTGACCTCGAACATTTCGACGCCTTTATCATCCCGCACAACAATCGCATGTTCGGCGAGTACGAATCTTACCGCCATCTCCAGCTCTTTGGCTTTCAGAACCACCCTGAATCCATCGTCATTATCGGCAATCGAGAATTCATAAGCGGCGTTGTTGGGACGCAAGGAGTTGCGGGTCTTCACGTCTTGCTCGATTTGCAATCTGAGTTCCTTGAATATAGTGGGCAGGGAGCAGGCGTAACGCCGCGTGATCCAATCGACCTTGGGTTGCTGCTTATCGTTTTCTTTTTCCTTGTTCGGTTCGCTGTTGCTCTTGGTCTTTTCGGTGTCGTTCACGATTTCGCCTTCAGATTGATTCCAGGAACGAATGTCAGTTTTCCGGTGGTTGGACTCATGGATCGGCGTAGATAGAATGTTGGCTCGATTCAGAGAAACAGTAAAAATCTGAAGGTCACCGCCTTATACCCCTCCGCCGATCCCGCTGACACTGTTCGTCTTCGCGAGTCCAAACCTGAGACCAAGCCGAAGCAAGGTCCGGCATCAGGCGTTAGATGCGGTTTGGCGCCTGCCGCGGCTATTCAAAATTGAATGCCTCGAACAAATTTTCGGCGCGCATTGCGCCCCGTCGATCACCGCACGGCGCTGG
The DNA here is from genome assembly GCA_049696955.1 of Candidatus Sulfotelmatobacter sp. GTDB lineage: Bacteria > Acidobacteriota > Terriglobia > Terriglobales > Acidobacteriaceae > Sulfotelmatobacter. The sequence continues at coordinate 1,236 of JBAVUV010000847.1, forward strand.
GAATGAGGGTCAATCAATGACGTGGCATCGATTTGGCCCTTACAGGATTTTAAGGAGTGGATGGGGGTGGCGGAAGAGTTTTTCTGCCTCCGCTAGAGCCGGTTGTCCAGGGCATTGGCGATGCGTTCGATCGCCTTGCGACATTTCCTCATCTCCAGGATGGCTTGCAGCGATCGGTCGACGTCCTGTTCTACTTCGCGCAGGTAGGCCTCGTGCCTTTGCAGAATGAGAGATTCGAGCGTTCCCGTCGCCGCTTCCGGATCCGTCCACGGCGTGCGGAATTCAAGTCCAAAACAAAAGCCCGAGCGGTTGCGAACCACACCGCCTACGCGAATCTTGTCCGCGATCTGAAACTCGACCTCCATCAGTTCCCCTGGCTGCAGGTTGACGCCGCCATAGAGCTCCATGCCCGAGCGGCTCAACTCACAAACCAATCCGGGCACAGCTACGTTTGCGGCGCGTTTGCTCGCCGCGATGAGCACAGGTAGGTGCACGTGATATCGGGGCCAGCGGCGAGTGTTTATCGCGTTCATCTCGAGATAGTTTCGTCAAACACGAGCTACTTCAGCAAGCCGGAGTACAGCAGGTATGCCGCACTGGCCACACCGAACGTGAGCAGGCCAACCGCTCCTGCCAGCTTGAACCGCCAAGGCCGCAGCTCTTCGTGCTGCGCTGACGCAGCGCGCAGTTTCTCGATCCAATCCTGCTCGGATTTGTTCTGGCTGGATCGCTCCCAGATGAGCGTTCCCAGGCGGCGCTGATCGTCGGCCGCGATCGAAACGAAGCGGAACGGCTGCAACTCGTCAGTGACGGGGCGCAGCATCTCCGCGCCTCCCAGCACCGAGCCGGCTCCGGTCAGGAACATCACCTTGATCTGCGATCCCTGAACGACCGGTTGGGTGAGCGAAAGCAGACCGCCGGTGAGAGAAATTACCCGAAGTTTGGCCGAAGTACGTTGCCCATTTGGGAACCGAAGCACAGCCGGAATATTGCCTTCAAGATTGGCCCGCGGGACACGCCACGGCTGACGAGTTTGGGGAGGGCTGCTCACGATCCGCCTTCAGTATTTAGCGCTGTGGTTACTAACAGAAGATTACCTAAGTGCCATTCCGGGTCCAGTTACGGCCTTTGGCACAGCATTCTGGTTTCCCTTTAGCTAATGCTTGATACTTGCGAAGCGTATTCAGCGACGGCTTCCCTTGGAGCGCATTTCGCATCTGAACGGCATGAATCTCTGCATATCATTCGAAACGCCCGTGGCCCTCCCTTTCTTTTTCCGCCAGCCTGCGGAGCCGATGCCGCCCCCGATTAGGGAACCACCTTCTCCTATGGAGAATCCCGATGCGCCGGTGCGCGAGCCTGATCCCGAGGAACCAGAGCAGATTTGATTTTGCGCTAAACGGAAGTGGTGGCC
>JBAVUV010000848.1:0-1691 GCA_049696955.1 Candidatus Sulfotelmatobacter sp.
ATCTTGCGCGCAATCAGTCCACTCTTGCCCATTCCGGTCACGACGACGCGCCCGGCGCAGCACGAAAGTAAGTCGACAGCCTGCTGAAACGCCGACGCCATCGGCCCCGCGATGCGGTCCGCCAGGGCGCGCAGCGCCTCTGCTTCAATGCGTACCACGTTCTCGCCAATATTCTTCATGCGATGAAACCGGGACAATGAAAACCGGGACAACGAAAACCGGGACAAGGATCGTAGCATGCCCGTTGCCGTACACATGCCGCGCTAGAAATGGTCGTCTACGCTTACCAGCCGTGCAGGCTTTTGGCCAAGTACGGCAAGGCCTTTCGCCTGAATAGCTCGGTCCCACGGCCCTGCCTGCCAGTTATCCCGCGTCTTCTCTGCCTGCTTCCACGGCGGCAGGTTAAGCATCAGATTTCTTCCCGTGGAATGCACATAAGGTTCGTACATCGACCGTAATCGATCCAACTTCTGCCTGGCTTCTTCGCCGGTTCGCAATTTCAGTCCCGCCGATGCCAGCGCCTCTCGAAGCGCATTGAAGGCTTCGTCGGTAAGGCGGTCCGGCGCCAGCGGATCATAGCGCGCGTTCACCACTTGCGCCAAATCGACTGCGGCATGCCTCGCCATCGCAAACGTCAACTTCGCCTGTCCGGGATGAACTCCCTCAATCCCGGTGAGCACCAGAGATGTCACATCCAACATGGTGGTCAGCGCCCCCACCCAGGATTGATTGCTGTGCTGCGATCGAAAAAAACTGAGCACCGGATACGAAATGTGACTCTCGAGCAACTCCGCCGCCCAGCGCTCCCAGTCGCGCAATACTCCATCCAGCACGATCTGCTCGATCGCAGGACCGTCGGAACGTCCCGCGAGCCGTACCAACAGTTCTGTCGCCGTAGGAGGCGATCCCGCCCGCGCGTCCAGCATAGAAATCTGAATCTCGCGCCGGGAGAACGAACCATATACCACCGGGAGATATCCGATTACTACTCCCAGGAAAGCAAAGCCCATGCCCGCTTCCAACACTGACAGCGCTCGCGCGAGTCCGGTCGTGGGCAGAATGTCGCCGTAACCCAGTGTGAAGAAAGTCTGCCCGCTCTGGTAAATAATCCTGCCAAAGGTTATCGGCTCATTCCCCAATTGCTCGTGGCCGCCGATGCCGTATTGCAGCAGTGCGAAGCCAAAGATAAGGGTGGTGGCCCAGAATGCCAGCAACATAATTAATGACAACGGACCAAAATATCCCAGGAAACTTTGTTGCCGGGAAGGTGTGCGAATATGCTCGGCGATCTTCCTCCATGGAATCCAGGTGCGTCGGTAAAACCATGCCGTCAGCTTGAAGTGCCGGGTCACTCGCCGCGGCAACACGACGGTTTCAAACGCATCCAGAAATACTACCCACAGGATCACCAGGCCAAAGATGATTGCGACAATGCTTCCATGGTGAGAGTTCATGCTGAATTCCAAGAATAATCGAGGCGAAATTTTGATGTGGAAGGAAGGTTAACAGATTCGAACAAGCTGGTCTTGAGGTAACTGCAAACCTGGCATCGGCGAGGTGAGGAAAGAGGTGGGTACGTCGTTGGAATGTAGGCGAACGCTCAGGATAATCTCGCCGCGCTGAGCCCGAATCCAGCTACTGCGGTTTTGGCTGCGCTGGCGGGGTTTGTGCGGGAGTGGCGCCTGGCGCTG
>JBAVUV010000849.1:0-2650 GCA_049696955.1 Candidatus Sulfotelmatobacter sp.
GGGCATAAGACGGACTCCATGTTGAGGCGTTACGACATCGTAGACACACGCGATCAACGGGCTGCGCTTGAGCGCCGGGCGGAGTACCTCAAGAGTGTTCGAGACAAAGGGGTGATTCAGATTGCAGCGGCGACCCGCTGAACGAACCGAAGAAACAAAAAGCCTCGCTTCGTGCGGGGCCTTTTGTTTTTGCAGAAGGTGACTGCGTACGTAACGGGGTTCTAGAATAGTCTGCCATGAATGGACAATGGCGAGGAACGTTCTCGGATACCAATGGCGGCGGCGATATCTTGATCAACATCGATGAGCGCGAAATGAATTACCAAGGAGTCGCCTATTTGCATCCTAAGAATTTCGCCTTGCCGCGGTCAGCGGCATTTTTTAAAACTAAGGACAAAAGTGCGAGAGGGCGATTCCGCACTGAGGCGCTTTTACCACTGGACCCTGCGACTTGGAATGTAACCTCGTGGGAAACACTTAAAGCTAACTTTCCGAACATCGCTTTCTCGAAGTATGCAGACGTCGACATTTCGTCGGATGACACGGCGCTGACGCTTTCTTGGACTACTGATCTCGGATTCATTGGGAATTGCGCGCTTCCGAAATCTAAGGCCGATCGACCTTCCGAGCTTAAGGCAACACAACTAAGTTGGGACGGCTTTAAGCTGTATGTTTCTGGGCTGAAGGGGAAACGGTTTCTCTTCCGTGGTCAGAGCAAGCCTCACCGCTTAAGAACCTCATTTCATCGCAGCGGACGATCAGATATCTCACGATACCACCGCGAGGATATCCCCGCTCTGTTACGCCACCTCAGCGCTAGAACGAAGCACGTCTTCGATGTCTCGGTACCTGATGAGTTCGGCGCATTCCTGAATTTAATCCAACACCACGGGTATCCGACGCCCTTATTGGACTGGACATATTCTCCCTTCGTGGCGGCGTTCTTCGCGTATCGAAACATCACAAACGAGGTTGCTGGGAAGGCTGATCCGAACGACTGGGTGCGGGTCTTCGTCTTCGATCAAGAGCAATGGAAAGTGGACTGGCAGCAGATCCTGTTGCTGCTGTTCCCATCACCCAATTTTTCAGTTGGAGAATTCCTGGCCATCGAGAATGAGCGGATGATTCCACAGCAGGGAGCCTCAACGGTCACGAGCGTGGATGACATCGAGTCATATATCAAATCGAAGGAAACCGCGACAAAGAAATACCTCTCGGCAATCGATCTGCCCGTTCGTGATCGTAGAGACGTGGTACGCGAACTCCGATATATGGGTATCACGGCTGGATCGCTATTTCCGGGATTAGATGGAGCATGCGAAGAGCTCAAGGAGAGAAACTTCGAGATTTAGAATTGTCCGCATTTTCGAATGGGCACAATTCGGACACAAAACGAAGGGGCACCGTTTCAAGGTGCCCCTAAGTTATTGATAAATGGTGCGCCCTGAGAGATTCGAACTCCCGACCTTCTGGTTCGTAGCCAGACGCTCTATCCAGCTGAGCTAAGGGCGCAGATTTTGCGCGGTGAGTGACGTCGTTAGGGAATTATATCGGAAGTCGCACGCGCCGGGAACGCATCTACAGGAATTACCTGAGGCCAAACCACCGTTTCGAGCGATATTTCTTATGGTTTTCACACTCATTCAACCCCCTCACGGCGGCTAAAAGTAAATCTTTCCCAGCCGCAGAGCAATTCCTACAAAGCGCAGAAAACTGCGGCCTTGCGTTTTGAGCAGCTTGAGAATGGCAAACCATGTGCTTATACATAGAACAGACGAAGTGGCGCGCAACGGGGCGCTCCAAGGATGACTTCGGCCAGAGGTTCTCTTGGGCGCCCCTTGCATAAAAAGCAATAAGGTCAACCTCCCCCGGTCCTTCTTGCCTCCCCCAATTCTCCCAGGTTCTGCATTAGGTTGTTCTGAGTCAGGTTCAAACAAAATACCCTAAGCGAGCGCCACGGCGTCTCGCACGTCGATACCCGCCTGCCGCAACAGATTTGCCACCGCATCCGCTTTCATTCGCGACCCATCGTATCCCACCCGCACGGTACGCTCGGCTTCGTTAAACTTCACTCCGCGCACTCCATAAACCTCACGCATACCGTCGATGGCTCGCAGCGCGGCCTCTCCCGGCACAGCTCCGTAACGGAAAACCACATCCAAATAAGTCATTCGTCTGATCCTTGCCTGGTAAGAAACTCTTGTAAACGATAGCCGAGTCGGCCGACCGGCTGAATCCAATATAAAGCATCCCCCATCCAACTGCGTAGGCTGAGCATGGCCGCTCGACGTGCTTCACCGCAGTTCTCAGCGTTTTCGGATTTTTGTTGTGACGGAAAAGTTGCTCAGGAGGAGTAAAGTTCTCACTGTCGGCCCTGCAATCCACAGTCATCATGTCAACAAACCTGTCCAGTCAGGCCTCCGCACTTGAGCGCGACCCAGTATGCGGAATGAACGTCAATCCCGCTACAGCCAAGTATGTCTATAGTCTCGCCGGCAAAAACTACTATTTTTGCTGCGCTGCATGCGTAGAAAAATTTAAGGCCGATCCAGCCAGGTATCTGCAGCCGACATTACCGCCAAAGTCGTCGGGATTAATTACCCTCGGCGCCGCAAAGCCCGCTGCTCCCTCAGCTCACGAAGCTGCTCAC
>JBAVUV010000850.1:0-5581 GCA_049696955.1 Candidatus Sulfotelmatobacter sp.
GCTGCACGCATGGCGGTCTAGCTCTACAAGGGCAACATGATCAATTCCCGCCTGTTCTAACCCTAGTGCCTGCCCGCCCGCTCCGGCGCAAAGTTCAAGCGTTGTGAGAGTTTTCATAGTAGTAAAAGACAATTCATCTTAGAACAGCTTGCGACAACCTTATCACCTACTTCGGCAAGAATGACTCGTCACTTAAGGCCGTATTGGTGAGGAGGTTTCCTCTGCTTTCCTAGTGTTATTCCTGCTTTCCACAGCTTCTCCACAGCAATCCAAGTCCGGTATATTCCCTTCAGGGATACTCTGGCTCACAATCCTAAGGGGAGAAGTGTCCGTCGAGAGCCTCATCCATCCATGCCCAGCACTGACGATTTCAAAGAGACGGTAAAACAGCAGGCAGATATTGTCCGCATCATCGGCGACTACATCAAGCTGAAGAAAGCCGGGGCGCAGAACTATTCCGGCCTATGTCCGTTTCACGGCGAAAAAACGCCATCATTCTCGGTGCATGCTACGCGACAGTTTTATCACTGCTTCGGCTGCGGCGTATCAGGAGACGTCTTCAGCTTCGTGCAGAAAATCGAGAACATCACTTTTCCCGAAGCCCTTCGGCTGGTGGCGCAAAAGCTGGGGATTCCGCTGCCCAAAGCCACATACTCGAGGCCGACTGAAGCAAAAGAAGCGAAGCTCCGCGCCCAGTTGCTCGACGTCCAGGAACGCGCGGCCACATTTTTCCAGGAGTGCCTGAAGCGCCCCGATGGATCGCGAGCCCGCGAGTATCTACTAGGGCGCGGGCTTGATCAAGAAACCATCGCAAGCTTCCGCATCGGGTACGCGCCGGATTCTGGATTCCTGCTGCGCGACCGCCTGGCCGCCGACTTCAGCGAAGAAGTCTTACGCGAGAGCGGATTGTTTTCCTGGAAAGAGGGTGCCCCGTCCTTGTCCGCCCGTTCGTTGGGCGGACAGGGCGGGGACTTTGATTCAAATGTGCCGCCGGATACGCAAAGCCAGAAGCCGGAAGCCCGCATGTACTCCAAGTTCCGCAACCGCGTGATTTTCCCCATCGCCAACGACGCCGGCAAGATCATTGCCTTCACCGGCCGCACTCTGGCGACCGACGAGAAGTCCGGCCCAAAATATCTGAATTCCCCAGAGACGGGAATTTATTCCAAAGGCCGCGTGCTCTTCAATCTCGACCAAGCCAAAGAAGCCATCCGCAAGCTCGATTATGCCATCCTCGTCGAGGGCCAGATGGATTGCATCTCCGTCTACGCCGCCGGATTTCACAATGTAATCGCCAGTTCGGGCACCGCGTTTACCGAGATTCAGGCCAAGTTGCTCGGGCGATTCAGCAAGAACGTGGTGGTCAACTTCGATCCCGATACTGCCGGAGCGAAAGCCACCGAGCGCACCCTGGGCTTGCTGATAGAAGAGGAGTTTCAGATTAAGGTGCTCTCGCTGGAACAAGGTTTCGACCCGGATTTGTACATCCGGCGCAAGGGTAGAGATGCTTACGGCGAGGCCCTGCGCGGCTCACAAAAGTATTTCGATTACCTGATCGATCGCGCACGCGCGCATTTTCCCGTGCGCAGTGCTGAAGGCAAAGTAAAAGCAGTGAACTTTTTGTTGCCGCACATTCAGCGCGTGCCCAGCCGGATTGTGCGCGACGAATTGAGTCAGGAGATCGCACAAAAGCTGGGCATCGATTCCGCCGTATTGCGGCAGGAACTGCGGCACGTGGCTTCAGAGCGTTCGGCGGCGAAAGTGAAAGCTCCAGCAGAAGCACAAGCTACCGATGCTGAACGCATTCTCGTTCGCGCCCTGGCCTCGGCACGCCAGATGCAGCCTGGAGAGCACCTTTCATCGCGCGATGGCGCGGAGGAAGAATTTGATCCCGCACGCCAGGCGCAATACGCATTCCAGAGCGAAGGCCTGCATCGCGGACTCGCCACCGAGTCGCTGGTTGAAGCTCTGCTGAATGCCGGACCAGAAATGGCCGATGTAATGGAAGTGCCATGCACCGATAGCGAGCGCCGGATGCTGGCTTCAATTCTGTTGAAAGAAGATGAAGAACTCACGGCCGAGCGCTTGGAGGGCGCGTGCCGTGCTTTGCGGCGCATTCGCCTGCGTCGTCAGCAGGAGCAGGTACAGCGCGAGTTGAAGAAGCCCGGCATCAGCGACGATAAAGAACGTATGAAGGAATTGCTCCTGGAAGTGGAGCGGCTAAGCCGCGCGTTGAGAGATCCAAGTCTGGCCGAGGAGGGATTGAGAATGGCCCTTGGAAACCAGAAAACAGCATGAAACAAAACAGCGATGAGAATCATCTAAGTATTTAGCAGAGTTATAGATAGCGGCGGGCAAGGGCGTATTCGGCGGGGTAACTAATAGACGATGCAGTACTTATGTGCTAGCATCTATAAGTTTGTGCTAGGTGCACGACTCCGCGACACCCCAGATTCCCACCTGTGAACACATTACCACACGCTCCTTCGGGAGTGAAATTGACGAATTTGAGGACACCTCTTGGCTCTTGAAGACAAGTACGACGACATAAAGAAGCTGGTCGATGCCGGGAAAGAGAAGGGCTACCTTACCTATGATCAGGTAAACGAGCTCATACCACACGACGTGGTTAGTCCCGAAGACCTGGACGACCTGCTGACTACCATTGGTACGCAAGGCATCGACGTGCTGGAAGGCCCAAAACTGCCTTCCGCCGCGCTCGATAAAAAATTCGACGAAGGTGAAGAAGGCGAGGACGTTGAACTCGACCTTACTCCCGGCGCGCTGGAAAAAACCAACGATCCCGTCCGCATGTATTTGCGCGAGATGGGTACTGTACCCTTGCTCACGCGCGAGGGCGAAGTAGAAATCGCCAAACGCATTGAACGCGGACAGTTGCGCGTGCTGAAAGCGCTATCCCGCTCGCCCATCGTGATCCACGAACTGCTGGCGATGGGCGAAGACCTCAAGAAAGGTGTGCGCTCCATCAAGGAAGTTGTCACCTTCGACGAGGAAGAAATCACCGACGAGATCCTGCAGAACCGGCTGAACGAATTTACCGGCAAGATCGACAACATGGCGAAACTTTACAAGAAAGTCGCCGTGGTGCAGGAAAAATATGTCGAGATGTCGCAGAAAAAGCGGCCGAAAGATCATCGCCGCGCCCGTCGCAATCTGGCCCGCGCTATCGTCAGGGTTTCCATCGCGGTGCGCAAGCTTGGTTTCACCAATGCCGAACGCAAGCGTCTGATCGACCGGGTCAATAAAACTGTCGATAGCATGCGCTCGCTCGACCGTCAGGCTCAGAACCTCGAGCGCAAAGCCGATGCCACGCGCAGTGAAGAGCAAAAAAAAGAGTATCGCCGCCAGTCGCGCGCGGTAAGAAGCGAGATCGAAAAGCTTGAAGTCGAAGCGGGCCTCTTGTTCCAGGAGATCAAGCGCACGCAGCGCGAAATCATCCAGGGCGATATGGACGCGGAGCAGGCCAAGCGCGAGCTGATCGAAGCCAACCTTCGTCTCGTGGTTTCAATCGCGAAAAAATACACCAATCGCGGTTTGCAATTCCTCGATCTGATTCAGGAAGGCAACATCGGCCTGATGAAGGCCGTCGACAAATTCGAATACCGCCGCGGATATAAGTTTTCCACTTATGCCACGTGGTGGATTCGGCAGGCAATTACTCGTGCAATTGCTGATCAGGCGCGTACGATTCGAATCCCCGTGCACATGATCGAGACCATCAACAAGCTGATTCGCACCTCGCGGCAGCTGGTGCAGGAGCTGGGCCGCGAGCCTACCAGCGAAGAAATCGCTAAGAGAATGGACATTCCCGTAGCGAAAGTGCGCAAGGTGCTGAAGATCGCGCAGGAGCCAATCTCGCTCGAAACGCCAATCGGCGAAGAGGAAGATTCGCATCTCGGCGACTTCATCGAAGACCGCGCCGTCGTTTCGCCGGCGGAAGCGGTGATCAACGTGAACCTCAAGGACCAGACCGGACAGGTCCTGCGCACGCTGACTCCGCGCGAAGAAAAAGTAATCAAGATGCGCTTCGGCCTCGAAGACGGCAGCGAGCACACTCTGGAAGAAGTCGGCCAGTCGTTCGCCGTAACCCGCGAACGCATCCGCCAGATCGAAGCCAAGGCGCTGCGCAAACTGCGTCATCCCTCCCGCTCGCGCAAGCTGCGGGCATTCATGGATGGAGTAAGAGACTAGCAAGGTAAATGTGGGGATGGCCGCCTCGGCCGTCCAAAGCCGCGAAGCGACGCAAGAATACAGCCCAGGGCGTAAGCCCTGGGTTTTCTTTAGGTCAAACAATATAGGCGGCAAGAAAATCGAACGAGCCCGTTTTGTGGTGAGCTGCGCCAGGCCTCTCGCGAGAGCCTTCAAGAGGCCGGGCGCAGCGTCTCCCCTATGCCGCCGCCTGCTTCCGTTCCTGGATGAAAGCAAGCAGATCCGCATTGATCTGGTCGGCGTGGGTTGTTGGCATGCCATGCGGAAAGCCTGGATAGACCTTCAGCGTCGCGCCCTTTACAATCTTTGCCGACATCAAACCCGCCGCACCGATGGGGACGATCTGATCGTCGTCGCCATGCATTACCAGCGTCGGCACGTCGAACTTCTTAAGATCTTCTGTGAAGTCCGTTTCCGAGAAGGCCTTGATGCAATCGTAGTGGGGCTTAATGCCTCCCAACATGCCTTGCAGCCACCAGTGCTCCCGGATACCCTCCGAGATCTTTGCCCCCGGCCGGTTGTAGCCATAAAAAGGGAGCGTGATGTCCTTATAAAACTGCGGTCGATTCTTCGCCATTTCGGCTCGAAGGCCGTCAAACACTGAAATAGGCAGGCCCCCAGGATTCTTATCCGTCTTCAGCATCAGCGGCGGCACCGAACTAATAAGCACCGCCATGCCGACTCGCTTTGAGCCATGCCGCCCAATGTAACGGGCTACTTCTCCACCGCCCGTGGAGTGGCCTACGTGGATGGCGTTCTTCAGGTCAAGTTTTTCCGTCAAAGCCGCCAGATCATCGGCGTAGGTATCCATTTCGTTGCCATCCCAGGTTTGCGTGGAACGGCCGTGCCCTCGGCGGTCATGCGCGATCACTCGATAACCGCGCTGGCCGAAGAACAACATCTGTCCGTCCCAGTCGTCCGCCGTGAGCGGCCAGCCGTGACTGAACACGATCGGCTGCCCTTTTCCCCAGTCTTTGTAGTAAATCGTTGTGCCATCTTTTGTCGTGATAGTGGGCATATCTTTAATCTCCTTGTTTACCGATTTACATTTACCGATTTTTGTTCACTGATTTCTTGTTGCAAGATAACGAACGAGAAAACAAAGGTGTTCCGATCAAGCCACAAGCGCCATGCACTCCTGGCCCTACCGGATGATGCAAGTGAGATTAGCGACGTCCGCGCAGCGCGCGTCTGTGGGGACCGCGGCCAAGGTCCGGAACGTCCTCTCCCAGGGCTGTAGCTAAATCGATTTGGTGGTCCTGCTCCTGCACCAGGATCTGGCGAATCTGTTCCGCCAGCGCGTATTCTCCGAGCGCTTCACATTGCCCAACGCGATCCCGGTAATTGCGTA
>JBAVUV010000851.1:0-7773 GCA_049696955.1 Candidatus Sulfotelmatobacter sp.
ACTAAATTCAGAATGAAGTCTTCATCCGCAACGGTTGCGATCTGTACGTGATAGGTTTTATTCACATGCGTTTCCGGAGCGGCAATGCGGGCTCCCCATCCGAAATCATTGGTCAAGAGCAACAAGCCCTCGCTGGCTTTATCCAAGCGCCCAACCGGAGCGACCCAGGGCAGGCCGCCATCTGACGACTTCGGGGCTCGAGCACCGTCGTACAGCAGTGCGTACACCGTTTGGCGTCCTTTCTCGTCCGATGCGCTGGTAACGACGCCTCGCGGCTTGTTGAGCATGAGATAGATCTTTCTCTCTTCCTCAACCGCACTGCCATCTACTGCAATTTGTTCGTGTCTGATCGAAACCGGCGCTTCCGGATCGCGGACCCGGTTTCCATTCACGGTCACGCGCCCGGCGCAAATCAACTTGGCGGCCGCCGATCGAGAGCAGTAACCAAGCTTGGATAAGGTTCGCGCCAGTCCCATCCCGCGACTATGCGGACGTTTCTTCACGTATCCATGCTATCGGACAAATCGAGGAAGATCGAAAGACTCTTCGTTCTTGCTAAGAGAAACTTGCAGACGCTGATGCCGCTTCTTTTCCGATGCGCGAGGCAGCGGCGCTTGGTAGGATGTTATCTCCTCCGTATCGGAAAGGTACATTTATGGCACATCAACATCCTCCGCGCTTTCTTAAGATTGTGGAGGACGCCAAATCGCGCGTGCGCGAAACCAATGTCGACGCAGTGAAGAAGAAGATTGACAGCGGCGAAAAGTTTCTGCTGGTGGACGTCCGCGAAGAGAGTGAATTCGCCAAGGATCACCTGCCCGGGGCCATGCATCTGGGCAAAGGCGTCATCGAGCGCGACATCGAGAACCGCGTGCCAGATCTGGATGCAGAGATCGTGCTTTACTGCGGCGGCGGATTTCGTTCCGCCCTGGCGGCTGACAATTTGCAGAAGATGGGATATAAGAACGTCATCTCGATGGATGGTGGCATTCGCGACTGGCGGGAAAAAGGATACCCGCTGACTCAGAAGTGAGCCTGCTGCACGCTGCGCCAGAAGTTTTTTCGTTGCAGAATCGAGAGTGAAGCAGGAAAAGTCGCTGGCGAGTTACTCGGCTGTTGGTAAGCAACGATCCTCCCACTTATGAATCGCCGCATCTTCTTCTGGTCGCTCACATCGGCTCTCGCCGGATTTCTCTTCGGTTTCGATACGGTGGTTATTTCCGGGGCCGAGAAAACAATTCAGACGCTCTGGGGACTCAGTCCCGGGCTACATGGCATTGCCATGGCCTCGGCGCTTTATGGAACTGTGGTTGGCTCCCTGCTCGGGGGTTGGCCGGCTGACCGATTCGGACGCAAAGCCACGCTGCTTTGGATCGGCGCTCTTTACTTTGTGGGTGCGGTGGGATCGGGTCTGGCCCCCAATGTCACTATCTTTATTATTGCGCGCGTGATCGGCGGTTTGGGCATTGGCATTTCTACAGTCGTCGCTCCGATGTACATTGCGGAGATCGCACCCGCTAAACATCGCGGCCAACTTGCCGGGATGTTCCAGTTCAACATTGTTTTTGGAATTCTGATCGCTTATGTTTCGAATGCCTTGCTCGCCGGCACCGGCGCGAACGCCTGGCGCTGGATGCTGGGTGTAGCCGCGTTTCCGTCTTTTCTCTACGCCGTATTCTGCTTTGGGCTGCCGGAGAGCCCGCGCTGGCTATTGAGCCGAAAAGATGACCGCGAAGCCGGTATGCGAGTTCTACAGCGCATCGAACCCGAGGCGTCAGAAGCCGAGATTGCGGCCCAAGCGGACGCGATTATTGCCGCGTCTATGGAGAAAGTATCTTCGGGACATTTCTGGACAAAACGCCTTCGCAAACCGATCCTGCTTGCGATTCTGATCGCGTTCTTTAACCAGCTTTCCGGCATCAATGCGATTTTGTACTTCGCGCCGCGCATCTTTGAACTCACGGGCCTCGGCGCAAAAGCCGCGCTGCTGCAATCGATCGGCATTGGAGCGACCAATCTTATTTTCACGTTTGTCGGGCTTTGGCTGATTGACCGGCTGGGCCGCCGCACTCTTCTTTACATCGGCTCGTTTGGCTACATCGCATCGCTCGGGCTGGTTGCCTGGGCTTTCTTTACGGGACATCTTACCCTTGTGCCAATATGTATCTTCGCATTCATCGCAGCACACTCGGTCGGCCAAGGCACGGTGATTTGGGTTTTCATCTCCGAGATATTTCCCAATCGTCATCGCGCCGAAGGTCAGACGCTTGGCAGTTTCACGCACTGGATTTTCGCCGCCCTGCTCACGACGTTCTTTCCGAAGATGGTGTCTGCCTTTCAGCCGGGTTACGTTTTCTCGTTCTTCGCCGGGATGATGGTTCTCCAGCTTATCTGGGTGAAGACAATGGTTCCCGAAACCAAGGGCGTGCCGCTCGAGCAGATCCAGAGACAGCTCGGCATCGACTAGGAGTTTCCTCCGCCCGACCGGTAGCGTTTCGGGAAATGAAGGTCTCGGGCCGCCCTCATGTGTCCGTTCCGTTCACTTATATGGCGTAAACTGGAATAGCGGATCTGGTGGACGCCATGAAAAACCGAGGCTTTCGATACGGGATAGGGTTGCTGCTCTTGTCGGGGTGGAGTTTTGCGGCGACAGGCCAGCAGACAACACAAAATTTCGAATCAACATCTACGCCGTATTCGATTGCGAGCGCGCCTCTGCCGATTGAACAAGTGGTTAAACAAATGCAAGAAAAGAACGCCGAGCGGGCTGCGGCGTTAGACAGCTATGAGGTAACGCGTGTCTACAGCATGCGCTACAGCGGCTTTCCGAGCGATCGTAGCGCGGAGATGGTTGTCAGTATGGTCTATCGCGCTCCGAACTCAAAGCAGTTCAGCGTGCTGTCGGAGAGCGGCTCAAAATTCATCATCGATCATGTTTTAAAAAAATTGGTGGAGGGCGAACAAGAAGCAGCCAATGAAGAAAACCGGCGGCAAAGCGCTCTGACTACGGAAAACTATGATTTCACCCTGGCCGGCTACGAAACCTCGGCGGAGGGCGCACGCTACGTTCTAAATCTGACGCCCAGGACCAAAAATAAATTTCTTTATCGGGGCAAGATCTGGGTTGATGCGAAGGACTTTGCCGTGAGGCAAATCGAAGGCGAGCCGGGGAAAAACCCATCCTTCTGGATCAAGAAAACCGAGGTCAAGCACCGCTATGCGAAAGTCGGTGACTTCTGGCTTCCGGCTGAAAACCACACCCAGAGCGTCATACGGCTCGGAGGCGTAGCTTATCTTTCCATTGAATACAAGGATTACAAAAGTTTAGAAACGAAGTCGCTGCCTAACACGAAAACGATGGAGAAGCATGAGCACGACCCTGTCGCCGCGAAAGCCCAATGAGAACTAATTCTTTATCGTTTTCTCCGCGTTGGCTGACTCAATTCGTTTCCCGACATACCATGGCGCGCTGACGGTAAAGATCTTTTCGTTGCCACGCGCGAGCAGAACCCATTCCAGAAGCCGTCCTCTCTGATTGTGAAGAAAGTATTCGTACCATCTGTCCTCGACCAACTCGGGTATCACAACCACGATGCTGCGTTCGGGATGTTTTTTCGACAGATCCAGAACGAACTGCACGAAGGGAATAATCACAAAGCGATAGGGTGAAGGCAGAAGGTGCAGCGTCGGTGGCTCCTTCCCGGCTTCGCGAAAAGGTTTGTCGACGTATTGCTCCCAGTCGTCCTGAAGCAATTCGGAGTGCTCGTTCGGCTCCACGTGCACGGCGATCACTTCAGGAGAAAGGCGAGCGGCAAATTGCAGCCCCTGACATGTGATATTGCTCCAGCGATCGACTGCGATAACCGCAATCGGATGCTGGTTCAGGTGGGCAACATTGACAGGTTCTCTGCAGCTGGTGAGGACCTTCACCGCGTGATAATGGCGGCGGACCAGCACAAAGCACACGATCGCGAAGGGAATGAAAAGTAGAGTGATCCAGGCGCCTTGCGTGAATTTCGCAACCAAAACGACCGCTGTGGTGATGCCGGTAACCGTTGCTCCCAGCCCATTTACCAAGGCACTCTTCAGCCAGTGCGGGCCGCGATTTTTCTTCCAGTGCATGACCATGCCGGCTTGCGAAAGCGTGAACGCCAGGAACGCACCCACGGCATAGAGCGGGATAAGCCGGTCCGTAATTCCGCCGAAAAGCAGGAGAACGCCACCACAGAGCAATGCCAGGACCACGATGCCGTAGGTATAGACCAGACGGCGTCCCCGGTAGCCGAAGACGTGCGGCAGATAATTGTTTTGCGCAATGGCGCGGCAGAGCCGGGGAAAATCGGCAAACGCTGTGTTGGCCGACAGCGATAGCACGACGAGGATGGACCCGATCGTGAGATAGTAAAAAAATCCTTTGCCGAAAACCGCCGCTGTCAGCATGGAGAGAACGCTCTGATATCCGGGACGGCCGGGGTCGGTGGCGGCGATGCCGTAAACCTTCACGAGATAAGAGATTCCCGCCAGCAAAATCGCCAGAAGAAAGATGATCACGGTTAGCGTACGCTGGGCATTTTTCACTGCCGGCTCGCGGAAAGCTTTCACACCGTTGCTCACCGCCTCCACTCCAGTCAGCGCTGTGCAGCCGCTGGCGAAAACCTTGAGCAGCAACCAGTAAGTCACGGCTGCGGTAGCGGCTGGCGGAGGCGGCGGGGCAACCACCGGGTTCGGATGTCCGCCACTGATTAGCACTCGGATAACTCCGGCGGCGATTGTGATCAGCAATGTGCCCACAAACAGGTAGGTAGGAACCGCGAAAACTGAGCCCGCCTCGCGCACGCCGCGAAGGTTGAGGAGGGTGATAACAATCAGGATTCCCAGGCAAAGAGTGACTGTGTGCGGCAGCAGCGACGGGACCGCCGAGATCAGTGCGCCCACTCCCGCCGAGATACCTACCGCGGCCGTAAGAATGTAATCAGCGAGAAGGGCGGCCGCGGCGAGCAGTCCGGCGGAAGAGCCGAGATTGAATCGAGCCACTGTGTACGAACCGCCTCCGGAGGGATAAGCGGCGATGGTCTGGCGGTAGGAAAAATACACAATCACCAGCAAGGTGATGATGGCGGCGCTGATGGGAACGATATAGCGGACACCCAGAAGGCCAAGTGGAATCAGAAGGCTGAGGGCAGCTTCCGGCCCGTAGGCGGCGGAACTCAGCCCATCGAGGCCAAAGATTGGAACGCCCTGCGACGGTCCGATCTGCTCGGCGCGTTCGTCACTGGTTTTGATGGGCTTGCCAACGACCAGATCAAGAATGTTCATGCGGGGCGTCCACGAGACTCCCAAGGCCGAGATAGTTTAGCAAGGTCTAGGACAAAATGGGTTGCAGAATAGGGATTGAATAGTGCGGCGGTCAGGCGATCACCCTATTTTGAATAAAACCGGAATAGATAACAATCTATTCGTTCGATGAACATCTAGCGAGGATTCTGAACATGAACCGCAAACCGATTTTTTCGCAGCCGCCTGACCAGCAACGCTGGAAGCAGCTTTTCGAAGGGTCGTTGAATAGACTGGATGGCCGTGCCGTTCCTATTTCCCAACAGCCGATTTTGCGTCCCAAACAAAATCACGCAAACGGCCTCGAACCCGAATCCTCCAAGGCTGCAATTGAAGCCGCAGCCAGTTCCCTGGCGGCGTTATGGCAGATCTCGACCCCGAGGCGCCACAGCCTCTAGCTCCTGATTAAGAAAGTAGCAGCGCCCGTCCCGTTAACAGAAAAAACCTCACGCGGAGCGAATCGTGAGCCGTATGGTTCACTCCGCGCCCACGTGAGGCTGATTTGACGAACTCTACGGCCAGACGAACTCTACGGCCAGTTGTTCACCAGGTTAGTAACGTTCGGGCTGCCTAACCCGGTTGCGAAGTCCCAACCTTTGGTCGTTGGATATGCTACCTGCAACGACTTGTCCGATACGGAAAGGACTCCATAGTCCTCTCCGCCAGGAAGGTAGCAGTTATTCGTGCCGTAGCAGGGGACGTCGATGCTTCCCAAGGTTACATCGTGGAAAATGCAAGAACTTCCAACTGTATTACCCTTGTTGGAATTGCATGCCGACAGGTTCGTGCTGTTGGGCTTACTTGGACTGCCGTATTCCGAAGCCCCTAAGTCATAGTAAATCGGGGCCGGATTGCCTTGCAGGCCACCCGCCTTCTGGTTAATCAGCGCCTGAATACTGGCAAACTGAGGCGCGGTGAAGGACGTTCCGCCCGCGCTGTTGAAGAAGACATCCAGCGGCACTGAATAGTTGCAGGGAGCTCCTCCTTCAGCCGCGTCTGACATGCAGAAAATAATCGCGTGACTATAGAAGCCGTTCGACGCAAACAAAGAAGCGTCCGGCAAGTCACGCTTACCATCCAGCGGAACGCCATAGACCGAACTTTGCCAGTAGGGTTTGCTGTAGACAAAGCTGGGACCACCGCTGCCGCCAACGATATTCAGGAAACTCATTCCGGTGGAGCTGTTACAGAAAGAAACGCCACTGGAGTAGCCGAAAAGCTCGAACAATACGCTGCTGGCGCAGGAATCGTCCCAAGTCATCTCGGGAACGTACGACTTGGCAGATTCGCCGGTCGCACTATTACTATTTTTCCAGTAGGTGCTGTTGGTTCCGTCGGCGGTATCGGCAAAGTCGGTGCCGCCTGCGGCAAAATTATACGGAGTGGAGGCAAGGCCGTTTACGGCAATGCCGCCGGTTGCAAAAGTCGAGCTATCGAAATCGTCGCAGCCCGCCGCTGCACCATCGCCCGCGGCAACGAAAACCGAAACTCCCTCTACTGCGGCCTGTTGCCAGAGGGCGCTGATATAACCATTGCCATTCGGCCCCGGTCCTTGATCCGCTTCGCACCCGGCATAGCTGAGACTCATGATGGCCGGCGGAGTTTTGCTGTCCAGCAGATTCTGGGCGGCGATAAAGGCTCCGAAGTTGGTAGCTGTATTGGCGCAAGACGCCATTTGTACGTTGGCATCAGGAGCGATCGCACCTGCCCATTCGGCATCCAGAGCGGCTTCTCCCTCCGCGCCGTTCTTGCCGGGGTCAGTGCAACCGGGCGCCGGATGGACGAAACGGAACGTACCTGAGTAGGAGGAAAGACCGAACGCCTTGCGGAAGGTTGACACGTCCTCTGTCTTTATATCGGTGACTTCCAGAACAGCAATGGTCTGTCCCTTTCCAGTAATCGGGTTGCTTCCTTTATAAAGCGGAGCAACGTTATAGATGGTGGCGAAATCTGGCGGAGCTTCGTCATACTGCTCGGTTCCGTCAAATCCGTCGGGGCACCCGGTGCATTTAAACGAGAAGCTTGGTAGCGGCTTCTGTTTCTGCGTCAGCGGTTTTGGCATGAAGTCGTTCAGTGAGACGATACCGGCGACGACGGGCGCGAGTGCGGCGGGAATTCTGGCCGCGCTGGCGTTCGCGATATGCTGCTCGCCCTTCACGCTATAGCGGTGCATTTCCGTATGGAAAGCTTCACCCACCTGTCCGGCGGTGCCCGAGATGTCGATCGTCATTCCACTCTTGTGAACCAGGTTGACTTGAAGCCCGTGTGACTCTAACCACTTGACTACTGTTTCGATATCCTGCTGCGATGGACCGAAACTTTTGCCTAACTGATCGGCGGTGAGCCATTTGTGGTAACTCGCAGAATGCGGATTCTGCAGCGCTACCGCCAACTGCTGCAAAGCTTGTTCCTGCTCGGGGCTGCGGCGCAGCACTACAA
>JBAVUV010000852.1:0-3430 GCA_049696955.1 Candidatus Sulfotelmatobacter sp.
TCTGCGGCTGAAAGAATCTCGCCGCCACGCTCGAGAAGACCATGAGCGCGGAGAAGCCATGAATCTCAGGCACGCTAACCCTTCCCGCATAGCCGGGAATTTTCGAGTTGTGCCATTCGATCGGAAATGTGATCGGCGTGTTCCCGAGCACGCTGAAGTCGTAGCCATTGTGGGTGTACTTGGATATCCACTCGCCGGAAAATACCAAGTATTTTCCAAACGCCTGCTCCAGGCCGGCGTGGAATTCATTGCGAAAGCCGGGACTCAACGGCGTCAGCGCGGAGGAAGAACAGGCAAGAAGCGGATTGAGTACGGCATTAGCGCACCCGATACTGGATAGCACCAGGTTTTCATTGAAGGGCGATTCCAGAGTGCGAGCGTAGGAGACTCGAAGGATCGTATTAGTCTTCTTGACGTTGTAAGCGATTCCCACGCGAGGTTCGGCCTGATGCGCGGTGGTGAGACCGTTGTAGAGATCGCCGCGCAAGCCCAGGTTCAGAGACCAGTTTCCTTTCGTGATGTTGTCCCGCACATACAGGGCGAGTTCCTTCACGTCGGTATGGCCATTGAAGGTGTACAAGCCTCCGCCACGCGTCAAGTCGTAGGGAGCCAGGATGGGATTGAAGTAAGGGTAAAGGGTGGTGCCGGGCGCGTTCGTGTTGGTCGCAACATTTGGCTCGTAGACGCCGCCGCATTGCGAGGGATTCGTGATGCCCGGAGCAGGCGTCGCGACGAACGGGTAGATGTTAACTGCGCTGGTAGCTGCGGCAGCAATGCAGGGTGCATTGAAGGTTGGATCGACGATCCCGAGTGTGTCGTCTTCACTGAGAAATGTTTGTTCGTAGGTGACTCCGGCTTTGATTTGGTTGATTCCTTTGACGTAGGAGATATCGGATCGAAGCCCCGCGTTGGTCAGCGTGCGATTCTGGCCCACAGATTCTCTCTGCAGGCTGGGTGGCCCGAGGTCTGCGAACGGATCACTGCTGGGGTAGTAGTTGTAATCGTCGCGGCGTACGAATGCGCCCAAGGTAAGTACGGCATTTGTGTTGAGCACATGCGTCCACGAAGGGGCGATATTGAACGTTCCAATCTTAGAGCGCTGGTCGGCCGGTCCGACGACAGTTCCGTTCGGGCCTACGCCGTTATAGGCTGCCATTTGCGGCTCGATCCCTTGCAGTCCAATCCATGGCGTCGCGTTTTCCGCGTCGAATGAATTTGGTGTTTGGAACCAGCTCCGGCTGTAACCGAAGTTCAAGTGAATCGAGTCGGCATCGTTCAGCTGATAATCCACCCGGTCGAACAGGTTTTCTTCGTTGCCTTTGTCGTGGAACACCGTGAATTCCGGCGGATCAAGAAACCGGCCAGTGTTCAAACCGCTCACGGAGACGAAATTTCCCCAGTTTTTGCCCCCGTATGCAAGATCGGCCGCCACATTCGAACTTCCAAAAGACCCGTAGGAGGTGCTTACGCTGCCATGCGGCGTGGTTACGCCTTGGCCCGAGCGGGTGGTCGCAACAATCACGACGCTGGTCTTGCCTCCGTATTCCGCGGGCGGCGCGCCCGATATTACTTCCATTGATTGCACGGAATCGAGTGGAATCTGGTTCGAGAACACCTTGCTTTGCTGGTCGGTGATTGGCTGACCGTCCACGGAGAACGAATTTTCCGCATGGTCGCCGAGCCCGTGGAAGAGACCATTGGAATCGGCAGCGATTCCCGGCGTTGAAAGAGTAACCAACGAGCTCACAGAGGACGTCGAACTCTCCAAAGGAATCTTTTCGAATGAATTCCTGTCGATGTCGGAATGGAAGGTCGAATCGTTCTCCACTAGATCTCCCGCATCCGTGACAGTCACGGAAGTGGTTGATCCCGAGACCGGCAGACTGATGTTGACGCTGACCGGCACCACGGACCGGACCTGCACGTCCTTCGCCGTGGGGGAGAAACCCTCCGCTTTCACCGTCATGTGATATGGATTGAAGGGAACATTGGGGATGGTAAAGCTCCCGGATTTATCCGTGATGGTCGATCGGTCATAGTGGCTGACCGGGTCTTGAATTTCCACGGTCGCGTTGGGAACAACGGCGCCAGAAGGGTCCAGCACGGTGCCACTGATGGTCCCGGAATTTCCACCTGATTGCGCTAACGCCGAAAGGCTCAGGGACAAAAGGAAAAGCGTCGCGAAAGCCGCAAGATGCGACTTTCGGTAAGAAGCTTGCATGATTCCTCCAGAGAAATTGTCGAAAAGATCGTCAATATGAAGATCGTCAATATAAACATCGGGAGAGCGGTTCAAGTAGAAACGAACCGGACCCGTATGCGGAGCCTTCGTGTACAGAACCTTGGTCTGTACAAGAGAGACGATTCTTAGAGGACTGGAGGTGGCCGGATATATAAGGCAAAAGCAATCAACTGCTGCTTGGCAGCTGTAGGCTGTGGGCGGAAGGCCGGGATGCAACAGAACAGCGGCTTGGGTGCGGGGGAAGCAGTGGCCGGCGATGCGGAATGCGCCGCAACGCACACCTGACAGGCCACCGACTCATCCTGACTCGAATGGTGATGCACAGCAAAGGCCAACGCCGACCACAAGGTCAGGAGGAGCGAAAGCCACGCGATGCGTTTCGAGAGCGGATGCATGGTACCAAAATCCTTCAGTCGAATTTATAACGAATCTCAGGAAGGCGCAATGACTGCAAGGAAGGTGATGCCGCAGGAAGAAGAAGGGAGGGAACATTTCTTCAGAGTTTTCCCATGAGCCCGTTTCAGGAACCCCATCTAAACCAAGGGCGTTCCCGAAATGGTGAAGAATTTCGAGGCATGTGTAGGCGATCTCGGTCCCTGACTTGTTATGTTAGTTTAATAGTGCAGTGGGCCCGTAGCTCAGCGGTTAGAGCAGTGGACTCATAAGCCTCGTACCCAGCCCATTCTTTTTTCTTCCCAACCCTCCAAACCCATTGCCCAGAGCGGCTTTCAGAGAGCTAGCTAGAAAAATGCCAGCGCATCCTGCGATACGTTTTATCCTTTCCTATCCCGTCTTTTTTTGACCTATCGGGCAGAGTTTGGGCATACTTTACATCATGTCTTCGATTCAATTTTTCGTTGTCACCGATGTTGAGGAGATGGAGGATTCGCGTCACTCTCGCGGACCTTCCCGCATGGTGCTACCGCGCAAGAGCGAAAGACTGGGAAAATACGAGTATGGGAAATATCAACAGGCAAGCGGTATTTGGCCGATAATATACGTGTGTTCTATCTGTGGGAGCTGCTCTCAGCGTGATTGGGTTCCACGTGTGGAAGAACTAGAGAGTGTGCGCAAAGAGACGCGCAGCCGGTGCGTCTGTGAGATCGAGATTAAGGGCAATAGCTATGCAGCGAAACCGGTGACAGTCTTTACTGCTGTGTCCGCTGGTATTTCCGATCAGGATTTAGT
>JBAVUV010000853.1:0-4040 GCA_049696955.1 Candidatus Sulfotelmatobacter sp.
GTCGGAACGGATCACCCTCTGTGAACGAGGATCGAGATTGTCCATTGAAAACGAAGCGCCTCGTGGTCGGACAGATCACGATCTGCCGAGGCTGCTGTTGCGGAAATGTCGAACGTGGTTTGCCCGAAGTTCCGGTGGAATGGCTGAAGAGTGAGTGGCGGAAACGGGGACTGCTGAAGCGAGTTCAGCTAACGATCAGCGGCTGTGTCGGACCATGCGATGTGCCGAACGTGGTCGTGATTACAAGCTCATCGGGCACGGTATGGTTGGGAAATATCGATAAGTTCGACCAGTACCGAAGCCTGGTTGAGTGGGCTGTCCGGTGTCGGGATGCGGGCGAGATGCTGACCCTGCCGCGCGAATTTCAAGAATGCAGGATCAGTCCATTCGCTCATAGAGATTTGAGAAATGGGTGAAAGCTGTCAAACAGCCTTCCATTCAAGGGAATGGACCGAACGTGCAGAGAGCACCGCAACCAACGCTCCGGCATCCAGGCAGATCAAGGCTTCCGTGGATCCGAGCGTTCCTGTTGGAGGCGCAACGCAGTGACCTCATGGTATCAATCTTCAAGAAGAGTGAGAACCGGAACAAGAGAGTGAACCGTACGGAGGGGATCATTCGGCTGCTATTGATCATTCTGTGGGCAATAGTCGTCGTCGTGTTTGGTTTTTACTCCGGTTTAGCCTATCACCACCACTAGCACTGGCGGCCAAGCAAACACAAAACACAAGCGGGTCTTAGAGTACATACCCAGCTAGGTACAACTTCGTTGCGTTTGCTTGGCGTTTTGGTATAGATTCAAACGAAGCTTCCATGGGGTAGCCGTCATGCGGTCGATAACGAAGCAGATAGCGTGTCTATGCCTACTGCTGACTATCTGGTCAGCCATAGCATTCGCTACGCATCGACATTCGAACGCCACCGAGTCGGCGAATTGCACGGTCTGTGTCGCAGCCCATTCAGCTTCCCCCAAAACAACTGCCCCTTTGCCAAGGGTGATATTTGTTACGGTCTCCACCTTTCGGCCGCAGCCAATTTCCGCCAGACGGCAACGACTGATAGCCTTTGCGCTGTCTGTCCGCCCACCTCCTAGCCTTTAGACAAAGATCAATTCTCTGAACGCTTTCAAGCCGCGGCTCGTTTTCCGTGCGGCTCTCCCTTGATCTTTTCGACCAATTCTCAGGAGGAATCATGCTGGCTTCATACGAAAAGTCGCTTCGAGCGGCTTTTACAGTCGTATTCTGCGTGGCGTTCGGTCTTCAGGCTTACGCGCAGTCAGGCTCGGGATCGCTTAATGGCACCGTCTTTGACCCTTCAGGCGCGGTGGTTGCGAATGCCAAGGTCGAGATTCACCAGGTAGTCAGCGGTTTTGATCGGACGACCACTACGGACGATAAGGGCAATTTCGGTTTCTCGAACGTCCCGTTTAATCCTTATCACATGACAGTGACGGCTGCGGGGTTCGCCCCGAACGCTCAGGACGTGGAGGTTCGGTCGGCAGTGGCGGCCAGCGTCAAGGTCAGTCTACAAGTGACTGGCTCGTCCACTTCGGTCACGGTCGAAGCTGGAGCCGATTTGGTGGAGAATGATCCAACCGGGCACACCGATGTGGATCGCGATTTGTTCAACAAGGTGCCACTCGAAAGCCAGTCCTCCTCGTTAAGTTCCCTGGTCACGCTGGCGTCGCCTGGTGTGTCGGCAGATTCGAATGGTCTCTTTCACGGACTCGGCGACCACGCGTCGAACTCATTCTCGGTAGACGGCCAGCCGATTACCGATCAGCAGAGCAAGGTGTTTTCAAACCAGGTCCCTCTTGATTCGATTGAGTCGCTTGAAGTTATTCCGGGAGCTCCGCCGGCGGAGTACGGCGGCAAGACAAGCTTGGTGATCGTGGCAACCACTCGCTCGGGCCAGGGCTCAAAAACGCCGCATGGCAGCGTGAATGCCTCCTACGGATCATTTGGTTCGTCGAATATCGGCTTTGACCTTGCTTATGGGGGTGATAAGTGGGGGAATTTCATCACGGCGAACGGACTGAATACGGGGAGATTCCTGGACCCGCCGGAATTTCTTGTGACGCACGACAAAGGCAACGAAGAAAACATTTTCGACCGGGTGGACTACCAGCTCTCGACCAAGGACTCGATTCATCTGAATCTCGGCTTTAGCCGCTCCTGGTTCCAGACGCCCAACTCGTATGACTCGCAGAACGCGACGCCGTGGAACGGAGTTAGCGTCAGCAATAACGGGCTTGGTCCCAATGGCATCCTGGTCGGCCCTGCAGACCAGCGCTCGAAGATCGACACCTTTAACATTGCTCCAACCTGGACACGGGTGATCAACCCGACCACCGTGTTTACCTTCGGCGGCTTCGTCAGACGGGATGCCTATAATTACTATCCGAGCAACAACCCATTTGCGGACCTCGGCCCACCGAATCTGCAGCAGCAAACTGTCTCTCAATACCGGACACTCGCGAACACCGGTTTGCTCGCGAATGTCACCCATGTGGTGGGCATCAACAACATCAAGGCGGGAATTACCTATCAACAGACCTTTCTCACCGAAAACGACAACCTCGGAATCGTCGACCCAAATTTCAACGCCCCGTGCCTGGATGCCAATGGTGTACCAGTTTTCGTTGGGAACCCGGGGGTGAATGACCCCGGCAATTGCGCAGGGGCGAGTTCAACGAACCCCGCTCTCTACCCGACGCCATTCGTCGAAAATCCCGGCTTCAGTTCATTGCTCGGGTGTTACGATCTGACCCGGTCGACGCCATCGCCGGCCGACGGCTGTTCCACCTCGACCAGCGGATTGTATGCATATCACGGACATACAGACATAAAAGAACTCGCCCTCTATATTCAGGATTCGATCACCATAAAGAACTGGTCCTTCAACCTGGGACTCCGTGGCGATCTTTACAACGGCCTTGTAGTGGCTCGTCAAGCCGAGCCGCGCGTCGGTGCTGCCTACAACATCAAGCGGAGCAATACGGTGCTCCGAGTTTCTTATGCCCGCACACTTGAAAGTCCGTTCAATGAGAATCTAGTGCTTTCGAGCACCGGCTGCGCCAATCCTGTCTTGAATCCACTTCTTCTCTGCTCTCAGCCTGCTTCAGCGGGGGCGACGCCGTTCAATCCCGGTTACCGCAACGATTTCCATGCTGGCCTGCAGCAGGCGCTCGGAAAATATGCGGTAATCAGCGGGGATTACATTTGGAAATACACGCACAATGCCTACGATTTCAGCGTGCTGGGAGCGACCCCGATCACCTTCCCGATTGACTGGCACAATTCCAAAATTCCTGGTTATGCCGTCCGCGTGAGCGTACCAGATTTCCATGGCTTCAGTGCCTTGGTGGTTCTCTCTAGCGTTGCAGCGCGTTTCTTCACGCCGCAGATCGGCGGCGCGGGTGCGGTTCCGTCCGTGGCCTTCAACAGTGGAAGTACGCCGTTCCGCATTGACCACGACGAAAAGTTCAACCAGACAACCCACTTTCAATATCAGCCCTGGAAGCGAGGCCCGTGGCTAGGCTTCAATTGGCGTTATGACAACGGATTGGTGGCTGGAGCTGCTCCCTGCTACGGTGTAGGGCCCGCCAATGACTGTCCTCAATCAACCACGCTGGGCGGACAGCCGGCCATTAACATGACAGATGCCTTCGGGACACCTTTAACCGCCGATCAGGAGTTCCAGGCTGGTTTTACTTGCAACGGTGCACGTGCCACGCCAACGGTTCCTTTGCCCTTTACGTGTCTTGCGTCCCAGTTCGGGTCCTCTCTCATATCCGTGCCCGCGCCTGGGACTGAAAATGATGACCACAAGCCGCCACGCATCGCGCCGCGCAGCCTGTTCGATATTGCCGTCGGTGACGACAACTTGTTCAAAGGCGATCATTACAGATGGAGTCTTACCGTGACTGCCATCAATGTCACTAACAAGTATGCGCTCTACAACTTCCTTTCCACCTTCAGTGGTACGCACTACGTGACGCCGCGTGCACTGACGGCTCAACTCGGGTTCCACTTTTAGCC
>JBAVUV010000854.1:0-3281 GCA_049696955.1 Candidatus Sulfotelmatobacter sp.
GCTAAATCAAAGCCCTGGGTCGCTGAATCTTCCAATGCCGAACTGAGGAGAATCACGTGGGGCCTTCGCTGGGCCACCGCAGCCAGGATCGATGCCTGTTTCGGCTCTACTCCTGTCACTTCCAGCCGGCAGTCCTGCGCCAGCGCCTCGGCCAGCAACTGGCTGCTCATCCAAGTGCTTTCCGCGGCCAGCACTCTTATTCTGTCCGGGTTTTCCGGCAACGGTACCGCGGGGTGGACCATACTCTGTTCTCCTCGATCAATAGCTAGCTGTAGCAGCAAGTCGGAGCTAAACACGCGCACTCCGGGCGCAAGTAGTCAGGCACAACGCAGGGGGGATCACTAACGTTAAGAAAGGATACACCGAAGGAACACCCATACCAGGCACGTCTTACCCAGAGACTCTAGACTGAAGGTCAAAGCCGGTAAATGGCACGCCGGTGCCATTTACAAGCAGACCTGAAAAGCATCATCCCGCGAAAGCCAGTTCCTTGGCCCGTTGCGCGGCTTTGACCACAGCCTTGATCAGCGTCACCCGCAACTTGCCTTCCTCGAGTTCCATAATGCCATCGACCGTACAGCCCGCGGGAGTTGTCACCGCATCCTTCAGCAGCGCCGGATGATCTCCGGTTTCAAGCACCACGCGAGCCGCTCCCATCGTAGTTTGCGCCGCCAACAATGTCGCAATATCGCGCGGCAGTCCCACCTTCACGCCCGCTTCCGCCAGCGATTCGATAATGATGTAAATGTACGCCGGACCGCTGGCCGAAAGTCCGGTCACCGCATCCATATGCTTCTCATCCACCACCACCGTTCGACCTACCACATCAAACATGGCGGTCGCGGTCTCCACATGCCGAGCCTCGGCGTATTTTCCTTTTGCCAGTGCCGTCATTCCGCAACTCAACAAACACGGCGTGTTGGGCATGGCGCGGATCACGGGCACCGGCGCATCCAGTGTCTTCTCAATCAAACTGTTGGGAACCGACGCCGCCACCGAGATAATTAGTTGCCGTGGTGAAATGTGTCCGCGCAGTTCGGCAACAACTTCTTCCACCACCTGCGGTTTCACGGCAATCAAAACAACATCGGCATCTTTGGCCGCCTCTAAATTGTCCGTGCCAACCGGTATGCCCAGTTTCGCGCTCAGCGCGCGAGCGCGTTCTTCGTGCGCAACCGTAGCCCGCGTGAGTTCCCGCGCCAGCAGGCCATTCTTCAAGAGCACCTGCAGCAGGATGCCCCCCATCTTCCCCGCTCCGAGAACTGCGACTTTCTTACCCGAAAGATGACTCTCCATACTTGATCCTCTCCCTTTAACACGACCGGAATCGCGCTCCGCAATTCACGCAAGTTGTGATGTGAATTGTAGCGGTTTCTCGCGCGAGTCACGCCAGGTGCGACGCTACGCCTTGCGCACCTTCTGTCGGCCGCCCCGCTCCCACTGCCACGCCGTCTCCACAATCTCTCTCAGCGAGCGCTTAGGCCTCCACTGTAATAGCGCCTGTGCGCGCGCTGGGTCGGCAACCAGCGCTGGAGGATCTCCCGGCCGCCGCGGCCCCATGCGTCGCGGAACTCTCGACCCCGTCACCTCTTCCACCATCGTAATCACTTCCTTCACGGAACATCCCACTCCTGTGCCCAGGTTCAGAGCCGCAGAACTATTCCCCACCTCAAGGTGTTTCAGCGCCAGCACGTGAGCCTCAGCCAGATCGTTCACATGAACGTAATCGCGCACGCAGGTTCCATCGGGCGTCGGGTAATCGTCTCCAAACAGCTCCAGTTCACCGCGCTCTCCAGTCACGGCTTTTAGCGTGTTTGGGATCAGGTGGCTTTCCGGATCGTGCAACTCTCCAATTTCGCCGCTCTCATCGGCTCCCGCCGCGTTGAAATAGCGCAGGCTCATGTAATGCAAACCGTATGCGCGATCATAAGCTTCCAGCGCATTCTCAAAGAAGAGCTTCGAAGTCCCGTAAGGATTCACCGGCTGCCGCGGCGTGTCCTCTGTGATGGGCACTTTCCCGGGCACTCCATACACCGCGCAAGTCGAAGAAAAAATAAACCTTCGTACTCCCGCGTCCAGTGCCGCGTTCAACAGGCTGAGTCCGCCCTCCGCATTATTTCTAAAGTAAATCCGCGGATTCTGCACCGATTCGCCCACCGACGCGAATGCGGCAAAGTGCATCACCGCATCCACTCGTCCAATCACCTTCGTCAATTGGCTGCTATCCGCAATGTCCGCCACTACTAACTCGAAGCCCTGGGCAAGAAAAGCGTGCCCCGAGCACAAATTGTCGTAGAGAATTGCTTCATATCCATTGCGTCGCAAAACCCGCGCCACATGGCTTCCGATGTATCCCGCTCCACCGACTACCAGAATCACCAAATCATTTCCTTTCTAGAGATTCCTCTTCACCTCGAAAGTTCTATCGCCGGATTCTTTCCGGTGCAAAATTAATTCGCTGAACGCAAACTGAGGGCCGGAGCGCCACCAAGGCGCAGAAACTCGCGCGCTGATTCCGGCTGTTGGAATTCTACTGAAAACTTCATGGAGAGGTTTATCTAATCGCCGTCGCCCACGGCAGCGGGCTTCGCTGTTAACCCGCGCAGCAAGGGGCTGCTTTGCGACATCAACTCGACGTGGCCACACTTGGCACATTCCAAAACCACGTTGCCGCCAGCCGAGCCATATGGGTGAAACGCCAACCGGGTGAAAACATAACTATCGAGCTCGCTATGGCAGCGAAGGCAATGCACACCGCCTTCGGCGCGGGATGCGGGCTTTTTTTCCATCCCCGAAGAAACGCCGCGCCCGGTGTTGTCAAAAGTATCCTTTTCCACGTCTTTCTCCACCGTTCCTGCTATTTTTCTCTCTTACGAACTGTACGCTAGCCGAACCGCACCTGCCAGAATATTGGCCGCTTTCTGTTGCACAAGTTGACACGTATTCGTTGACGGCAAACTCAGATTGGTCGTTCGGCAGTTCGAATAAAAAGGCCGCGATGGGTTCGCGGCCTCTTGCAACTAACAATCTCCGTTCATCTACTGCAGGTGGATCTTGCCGCTCGCGTCCAATGTTCCGTGCACGCGAACTTTTTTTCCTTCGTATTGCTTCACCTGGTCCTGGTGGTCAATGTCGTAAGACTTTCCCGAGGCGGCATCCTGTAATACATACTTGTCGCCGGCCTTCGTAATAGTTCCAGTAAAGGTTTGCGAATCCGAAGCTGTGGCCGACGGCTGGCTAGGTGTATTGGGCGTAGCCTGTCCTCCCTGATCCGGCGTCTG
>JBAVUV010000855.1:0-3548 GCA_049696955.1 Candidatus Sulfotelmatobacter sp.
GTTGTGCAGCAGTCCTTCATCGATCATGGGGCCACTTTGTCACACCACCACGCGGTCGGCACCGAACACCTGCCGTGGCTCACGGATGACATTTCCCCCGTGGGTGTGATAGCAGTAGCAGCAATCAAAGGAGGACTCGACCCGGGGAATGTCATGAACCCGGGACGCTTGCGGCCAACCGCAACACCCTCTGAGGAGGCGGCCCACGTTGAGCAATGCGAGCAGACTTGCACAAACTTGCACAAAGAAGAACGGCAAGATATGCGAGTAGATGCAGGCGCAGACTCAAAAACAAACTCTTGATCTGTGATGAATACCAGGGCCCAGGATGGAGACTCCCCTCGCAATGCCTTGCCCCCGAGAACTTTGCTGATTGGTCACTTCCCCACAATTACCACTTCGAACTGTCCTGATTCTATTGTCGAAAGAAAGAGCTGATGTGTTCTTGGATCTAGAGCTACGGTTCGGGCTCGGGGCACCGTCTTGACGGTCTCGACCTGAGAATACTTGTCCGCGTTGTCCTCGCGAATCACAGAGATCGTGCCTTCGCCGTTGGAGTTGAAGATCAGATGTGTCTCCGAATCGAATACGGTCGCATCTACGTGATCGCCAATCGGCAGCGTAGTGATCACCCTGCCTGTCTCGGCATTCATGACCGCCATAACCTTGCTGCGGCAGCCAATAAACAGGCGGCGGTTGGCTCGATCTATCGCCATGCTAGAGGGCGAAGAACATGGTGCGGTCGGCCAGCGTTGCACAACGGTAAGCGTACGCGAATCAATCTTCACGACCTGATTCTGATCCTCCAGATTGTTGTAGACAAAACCGTTTCCATCCGCTGCGGCAAATTCGGGCCCACCACCCAGATCAACCGTGCCCACGACTTTCCCGGTGGCAGCGTCAATAGCGGTCGCGCTATTGCTGTCGCCATTGAAGGCGAACACACGTGAAGTGGCGGGATCGAAAATAATCGCGTCCGGTTTCTTGCCCGTGGGAACGTCTGCGATTGGCGCCAGTGTTTTCAGATCGAAGATTGTGACTGTGGAAGCGAGTCCATTGCTGGCGAATCCGCGGCCGAGCTGGGCGGCGATCGCGATGCCATGAACTCCGAGTGTTTTCGAGACTCTGCCAACGATTGCTCCAGAATCCACGTCCAGCACTTCCACTTGCGTTTCGTGTGAAACGTACAGACGCCGCGCGGCTTCATCGATCGTGAGGTAATCCCAACCACCCTGGCCGGGGATTGGAATCTTCTTCGTGATCTGGTAATTCACGGTCGAACCCGACGCAACCAGGGACATGACCAGAGCCAAAATTGTCTTTTTCAACGGGCTTCTCCTGAAGCTGCCCAACCGAGTCCATCAACTCGATTGCCAGCAGGGATGAGGTTCTTTATCGACCAATCGGCAAGGCTTATCGCGGCGATCTTACCGCTTTTGGTGCAGGAGACATACGCCACATCGTTGTTGGGGGAGATAAAGATTTCGTGGGGCGCCGGGGGTACGTCGATCTTGCGAACGACTTGCGACGTTTGCAGGTCGATAACTGCCACCTGAGAAGTACTCTGCATCGCCACCAAGATCCACCGTCCATCGCGTGTAGTAGCAGTGCCATAGCCGGAAGCGCTCAAAGAAATCCACGTCTTCAATTTGTTCGTAGCGGTGTCGATCACCGCTAAACGCGGCTTCGTCTGGTCGGCTGTGAAAACCGTTCGATCGTCGACGGAGATGGAGATGCGCTGCGTTTTCCCAGAAACAGGTACCACCGAAATCAGTTTTCGAGCCTTGAGATCGAGAACCGAGACTGTTCCCGGGCCTACATTTGCCGTGTATCCAAATCGTCCGTCATGAGACAGCACAAGCATGTGCGATTCGGCTTGACCGGTAGGAATCGTTCCCACCAATTTCAGTGTTTTCGGATCGATGATCGTGATGCTGCGGTCCAATTCGGTCGTGACATAGAGCAGACCGTCGTTGGGATTCATGACTACACAATGGGGACGGACCCCGTGGCCGAAATCGAAGCGCTGGACGACCTTGCGACGGCCGATATCAATTACTACCAACTCTCTTCCATCCGAACCCGGATCTCCGACGCTCGAATCTCCGTAAATCGGAACGTAAGCGAGCTTTCCATCCAACGAAGTAGCCACCTCGTGTCCAGTCACGCCTCCCTCCGCGATCGTTGCGACCTGCTTGCCCGCCTGCGGATCGACAATGCCGAGTGTGGCTTCACCCTGGTTGACGGCCAACAACAATCCCCGCCCGGTCTCAGCATTGCCCTTTGCTCGCACGAAGGGAAAAGTCAGAACTACGAGGCTCATCACACCCATTGTTGCTCGGATTGTTGCTCGAACAATCCGAAGGGATCGAAAGCTTAGTTTGTGCGGTAGAACTCTTGAATCATTTGCCATATCGGTCTCATTTCTATTGAGCCGCTCCTGTTGCTCGTCGGCATATCCTTATTCTGCAGGTACAATACGAGCAAATGCTCACAAATAAAACTCGCGTTCGCGATGGCAGAGGCAGGCCACGTAAAAACACGCTGAAAGCGCGCAAAGCGCCGGGCCAGGCGAGATCTCAGGAGACAGTAGGTGTCATTCTTGAAGCGTCTGCTCGCATTTTGGAGTCAGACGGACTTCGTGGATTCAACACCAATGCGATCGCAGCGAAAGCGGGTGTAAGCGTTGGATCCCTCTATCAATATTTTCCGAACAAAGACTCCATCGTTCTCGCCCTGATTGACAGTTTTGAGAAGGAGTTCCACGATACCGGCGTGAAAGCTGTGCAAGATGGAAAAGGAAGAGGACTGAAATCCCGCCTTCGGTTAGTCGTTCGGGCGCTGGTGAGCGCGCATTACTGCCGCCCCCGGCTGAATCGTGTGCTGGAAACTGAAGAGGAAAGGCTCGGAAGCGAGGCCGACGATTCTGCGTTTCACACAAATCTTCTACAGTTGCTGCGAGATCACAAAAAGGAGATCGCAATGCCTGCTTCGCGAGTAACGGAACGGGTTTTCATGGCTATACTCCGCGCTGTAGTGGACCTCGGCCTTGCGTCCGGCGCGAGTCCGCGCTCAACGGAACGGCGAGCGATGCGCGCTATATGCGGATACCTGCTCTATTCCGGCTAAAGGTCGTCGATTAGGTTTAGCGGTCTTAAAAAGCTCCTGGAATGGAAGGTTGAAGGCCGGCAGGCCCCGCATATATGCCTTGACAGGTATATGCTCTGACAGGTATAAATAGGGCGTGGAATCTGTCTTCGAAATTATTGCGGAACCGAACCGCCGCGCGATACTGAGCCTTCTCGTCTCATCACAACAATCGGTGGGAGAAATCGAGCGTCAACTTCGTATGCCGCAACCGACCGTGTCGAAGCACCTGCGCGTGCTGCGCGATGCCGGCTTCGTGGAATCCACGGTGGACGCTCAGCGCCGTCTCTACCGGTTGAAACCTGAGCCCTTTGAGGAGCTGGATGCCTGGCTGGCCCGGTTCCGCCGGTTCTGGTCCGTCCACGTAGATGCTCTCGAACGCCACCTCGACCGCATGAATC
>JBAVUV010000856.1:0-1856 GCA_049696955.1 Candidatus Sulfotelmatobacter sp.
GGGAAATATCTTCATCACCAAGCGCGGACACGCGAAGATTCTCGACTTCGGGTTGGCCAAGGTGACGTTCGTCGGCGGCGCATCGCTGAACAGGATCGGCTCCTTCGACACGGAAACGATTCCAATCAGCGAAGAGCACCTGACCAGCCCTGGAACTATGGTCGGCACGGTCGCATACATGTCGCCGGAGCAGGTGCGCGCCAAGGAACTCGACACGCGGACCGACATTTTTTCGTTTGGAGCCGTGCTCTACGAGATGGCAACCGGCGCGCTGCCCTTTCATGGAGCAAGTTCGGCGGTGATTTGCGAAGCCATCATGAATCGCGCTCCGATCGCGCCCGTGCGGATGAATCCCGATGTGCCGCCCAAGCTGGAAGACGTAATCTTCAAAGCTCTGGAGAAGGATCGCGCGCTGCGTTATCAGCACGCCTCCGACATGCGGACGGATTTGCAGCGTCTCAAGCGCGATACCGAGACCGGGCGACTAGCATTGGAGACTTCCGAGCCGTTGGCGGCGGACGAGATCACGACCGAGCGCAGCTCCGAGATAGCGCGGATCCAATCGAGCTCGAGGCCGGAGCTTCGGTCCAGCGGAAGGCCGAGCTCGGCGGTGTCTAGAAATGAAGCTGCAGCGTCGCGTCCGGAAGAACAAGCGGCAGGTGCGGCGCTCGTCGATGCGCCCCGCCGAAGCAAGCCAATTACGCTCATGGCCGCGGGCGCCGTCATCGCGTTGATCGCCACCGCCAGCTTCTTATATTTCCGCTCGCACCGCACGACTTCGCTGAGCGCGAAAGACACCTTCGTCCTCGCGGACGTCGCCAATGCAACCGGCGATTCTATCTTCGATGGCACACTCAAAACGGCGCTCAGCATGGCGCTCCAGCAGTCTCCCTTCATCAATCTTCTTCCCGAGAGTAAGGTTGCGGAGACTTTGCAATCGATGAACGCTCCACCGGACGCCAATCTCACGCCGGATCGGGCGCGGGACGTTTGCCGCCGAGCAGGCGCCAAAGCCTACATTGCGGGCTCCATCGCTCGCCAGGGATCGGAATATGCGCTCGGATTGAAAGCGGCGGATTGCCGCACTGGAGACCTGCTCGCTCAGGAAGAGGCAACCGCGCCCGATAGAGAAAAGATCCTCGACACGCTGGGCGACGCGGCATCGAAGCTGCGCGCCGATCTGGGCGAACCGCCGGCTACTCTCGAGAAATACAATCTTCCCCTGGCCCGGATCACCACCTCATCACTTGAGGCCATGAATGCATATACGTTGGGAGGGATCGCCGGCCGGCAGCAGGGCGATGCAGCAGCGCTCACGCATGATCAGCGCGCCATCCAGCTCGATCCGAACTTCGCGATCGGGTACCTCGCGATCGGCGAAGACTATTCAGGACTCGGCGAAACCGGCCGCGCCAGCGAATATTTCGCCAAGGCGTTTCAGTTGCGCGAACATTCCAGCGACCGGGCGAAGCTGGCCATTACCGCCGCCTATTACCTGAACGCAACCGGAGAGCTCGACAAGGCAGCGCGCGCCTTTGAAGAAGAGATCGAAGAATATCCGGGACAGTGCGAAGGCTGCGTTGACCTAGGCATCATCTACTGCACCCAGGGGCAATTTGACAAGGCCATCGAAATTACCCGCCGCGCCCAGCAGATTGATCCCGACCGTGTGCCACCTTATGACAACCTGGCATCTTTTTATCTGGCCTCGCAGCGAATCAACGAAACGAAGCAGACCATCCAGGATGCGCGGTCGCGTAAGCTCGACGATCCCCAGTTGCACAGCCTCTTGTATGCGCTCGCCTTTTTTGAGAGCGACTCCGGCGCGATGGCCAAAGAACTCGATTGGTTCAAGG
>JBAVUV010000857.1:0-6017 GCA_049696955.1 Candidatus Sulfotelmatobacter sp.
AGATCGGCCGCCGCGCTCTGCGAGCTGAAGCGGCGAGCTCCGCGACGGATTGCGCGGGCGTAGTGAGCAAAGGTCCAGTATTGGCCGCTACGAACGATCTCGTTGCTTTGCGAATTGATGGTGACCACGCCTCCGCAGGGAAACGGCCCGATGTTTGGACGGCCGTGCTCGTCAAGAGCAAGATTCCAGGAGGTGATTGAACTGCACCAGTTATTCAGCACGTCACAGAAGATTCCGCCCCACTTACACCAATCGGTCAGATACCGGGGATCTGTATAGTCCGGTCCACCTTCGGTCCAATGCATCTCGGCTTCCGGAAAAGCTTCATGCGCCTTGTTCATCATGTCGGGCGTGCCCGCATATCCGTGCCAGGCAACCGCATTCGCGTATTTGCGGAGCTTTTCGTCTTCTAATGTATCCACGACGCGACCCCACAAATTGTAGTTGTGATCCAGAATCCAAACTTTCGTGGCCTGTCCACTCGCCTCCAATAGCGGGCCCAGGTGATCGCGAATAAACTGGATTTCATACTCCTGCCCCCAGAGGCAGGCTGGCATTCTGCCATCCTGATCGGTATCCACTTCGTTCTGCGAAGTCAGCGCCTGTATGGGTACACCTTCGGCTGCATACGCCTGTAGAAATTTCAAATAATACTTTGCATAAGCCGGAAAATAGAATTGGCGCATAGATCCACCCAGCATCGAGCCGTTGAACTTCATCCAGCCAGGCGGACTCCACGGAGTCGAAAATAAAAATAAATCAGGATTCGCCTTTCGCGCCTCGCGCAAGATGGGAAGGATATATTCGCGATCGTGGGCGACGGAGAAGCGCGTGAGATCGGGATCGGCTTCTCCATCGTCATAGCTATAGAGTTTGGTTGAATAATCGCTCGCTCCCACGCAGATGCGGCCAGTACTCAGTCCCATCGCGGAGGGGTGGAACAGTTCATGGAATAGTTTTTCTCGCGCCGCCGGCGCAAGCCGGTTAAAAGTAAAGCAGGCAGCGTCAGTAAAGGCGCCACCGAAGCCGAGGACTTGTTGGAATTTTGTGCCCGGGTCAAGGCGCAGTTGATCTGTGCCGGGCGCGGATGCGGCGGTGCGCCACGTTGCCTTAGGAGCGGCAGCAAATCGTTGCTCGCCGGACGTAACCCAGACGGAAATCTCCGAGCCTATCCGCGAGGTTTGGCTCGCGATTTCACTCGCTGCGGCTGCGCGTGGAAGCAGATCGCCGGGAGCAACTGCCGCCGCCAAGCCTAGAGCCGAAAGTCCCAGAAAATCCCGTCGCGAGGTTTGCTGTGTCAAAATTCTCCTCCTGCAAAGTAGATTGTTAGTCTTCAGTGTCCTTTGTAGCGGGTTTGAATCGCGTACAAAGAACTGCGGGCAAGCACGAATAAAGTTGCACCGTCGCCACCCCCAAACAACAGTTGCGATGGCCGCTCGGGAATGTCGATGGTATCGATCAGTTCGCCCGCCGGGTTGTATACGTAAACCTGGCCTGCGGCGATGTAGACATTTCCTTTCTCATCCCATGCCACGCTCTCTCCGCCCCGTTCGGCGAATAGCTTTAAGTTCGAGATCGTCCCATCGTCGCCAATGCTGGCAGAATAAGTTTTCTCCCCGTTCTCATCGGTGACGAAGTAAGGCTGGCCCGCCAACGCGGGAGCGAAGCCAAAAGCTCGCAGTATGTTGTTCAACTTCGAGCCATAGTAGAGCTCTCCGGTGACAAAGTCCTCGCCCGCGGGAAGGAAGGTTGTTCCATCCGGAGAGATGTATTGATAGGGCTGCTTGGCCGGAATCGCTTCCACGAAGTCATTCTCGTTTCGCCAGTAATCGACCGGAAGAACCGGGGTCATTCCCGGACGCGGCGAGCTGGACATAGCTTTCAGCAAAGTGATCTCATCGTCGGCGCTGCCTGGCCTGAAGGCGTAGACAGTTCCCTTGCCTGCATAAGAAACAACCATCAAGTTGTCGGCTTTATCAAAAAAAAGCTGGACTGGATCGAGCGGATTGTCACGAACTTTCGATAATTGCCGTGTCGCGGCTGACCAGCAGTAAATCGTCTGCCATTTTGCATCGACGAAGTAGACGTTTCCCGCCGGGTCCACAGCTCCGCCAGAGATA
The DNA here is from genome assembly GCA_049696955.1 of Candidatus Sulfotelmatobacter sp. Taxonomy (GTDB): domain Bacteria; phylum Acidobacteriota; class Terriglobia; order Terriglobales; family Acidobacteriaceae; genus Sulfotelmatobacter. Next base: position 2,121 of record JBAVUV010000857.1, read on the forward strand.
TTGAAAAAATTGCCCGCGAGCTTTTCTACCTTCGCCCCTTGCGCGAGGACGGCAGATGGGTGGCTCGCATGAACTTCGGGCGGGGAGCCGGAAATCGTCAGCCAGGACAATTCGCGCTGCCGTATCTCAATGTTGTGGGTCTGATCGTAGATCGCGCTATCGAAAGAAACTTTGCTGTCGCTGTAGCAGTGCAGGTTGCGAAATCGTATATTGCTGGAGTTTGTAACACTGGCTGCATATTGGAACGGCTGATAGCTGCTGACCACCCGATACATGTGCAGGTTCGCAAACGTGATGTTGCTGGAATCTCGAATGTCGAGTGGCAGAGCGAACCCGCCCTCGCCGCGCTCCTCTTCCGTCTGCAATGCATAGATCTGCCAGTTGGAGGCATGATCGAGAACTACTTCGTTGCGGACATGATGCTCGCTGGAAAGTTCGTAAATTCGTCCCCCGGTGGACGTGTTCGAGATGTACAGTCCGGCTTGCGCAAAAGTGCTCGGCGTCCAAATCCCAACAAACGTGCCGCCGCCAGTGATCCACAGGCTGGCATATTGGCTATCCCAGCGCCGATCGGGATTCGAATCGGCCGTATGGTTCTCGTTATAAATCTGCTTCCATACCTTGCGCGACTCTTCCGCAGTGGCGTTAGGATCAATTGTGCCGTGACCTCCGAGAAAGCGAACATCGTTCATCATCGAATTCGTGCCAGACATCCACTTCGCCGCCACGGCTCGGGGATTGATCCCATTGGTGTAGAGGCCGATGCCGGTCACAATATTCGTCCCATCCTTTGGAGTTTCCAGCAGCGGCTTGGGACTACCGACGCCTTGAAAACCCGGAGTTGAATCGGCAAGCAAGATTCGTGTAACGCTGGGATGTAATCCGATGAGAACTGTATCCGGCCGCAGCGTGAGTGTGTCCGTCACCCGGTACTGGCCGGAGGGCAAGTAAATCGTGCGGTGATGAGCGATGGCGTTTCGTAGCGCATCGGTGTCGTCTGTCGTGCCATCGCCCTTGGCGCCCTGGGTACGAATATTGACCCACGTCTCCATCGGCGGCAGATCGAGAATGTCAGACTTTGCCGGAGCGGGTAAGGCACTCAAAGCGGCTGTCTCATTAACATCCTGCATCGCGGGTATCGAGCCAATGTCCTGATATTGAAGTCCATGAGAAAAGGTCTTGACCACGTAGAGCTCGGCTGGAGCCGGGACGCGCTTTCCGCTCTCGCGATAAGCAGCAAACACGGGAACTTGCCGGCAGACAACATTCTCCATGTTGATCTCGGTACGAGTACTCTTCTCATTGCTGATGATGACGGCGGGGCCGCTGATGTTCTCCATCCGCGCATCTTTTATCCAGAGCTCTTCGGAATATTCCGGGTCGATGGAAATCGCCGTCGGAACATTCTTGAACTGTGGACGGATCAGAGTAAGTCCGGCTTCATGCTCTCTGATGGCGGCTTCGCGCTGGCCCTCAAAGGAAGAATCGATCACCGTAAATTGCCATCCTGGAGAAGGCTTGCGGGTCCAGATGCCGTATTGACCTCCATAAAAGTGCAGGTCTTGCGCAACGTTGCCGCCATCGTGAATTCCTGCAAGTCCCGAACCGATGTGAAAGTCCATGTGCGCCAGAAAGCAATGCTGAGCATAGTGAGCGCGCACACCGACGGCGCCGGGATTTCCATCTTGAATTTCAATGTCGATATTGCTGATTGCGGAATAGAAAGTTCCGGGATTCGCATCCGGCGGAGGCTGATTTTCGCGCGGCCGAGCTCCCGCGAAGAACAGCATATACGCGGGCCCTCGCTGAAACCCCGGTGTGTTTGTGTTGAGTACAAAAGTAGGCCGCACACTTCCAAATCCGATTAAGCGAATTCCGGGCCAGATGTAGATTGTCCTGGTCAGGCGATAGCGGCCAGCGGGAATAAAGAGAATTCCTTGATTTGTCTTGTCCTGAACCGTGTTGATCGCTTGTTGCAAAGCGGCTGAATCGTCTGCAACTCCGTCGCCCTTCACAGGAAAATTATCCGCCGTAAGATAAATTGCTCTCGGATCGTCGAGCCGGGCGGAGTAATACGAACTCGCGAACAGGGGGACAACCAACGCCAATATTGCCGCTGCTAAAAGTGCTCTCATTCGGATGAAGAGCTGTGCCGACTATTGCTTCTGATTTGTATCCTGCCGCTCGTCTGTGCCCTGCTCCTGATGCAAGTCGCTATAGATGGTCCGGAGTTTTTCCTTTATCTCCTTGTATTTCTGATACTCCTCCAGTTCGTGCTTGGCGTCCGCTGGGCGTCCGGTCTGCCGGTAGACAGCACTTAAGCGGAAGTGCGCCAGAACGTTTGTCGGGTCGAGCTTTAGAGCTTGTTGCAGAAGCGGCTCCGCTTTCTGCGGCTGGTCCATACTCATGAAAACTTTTGCCATGCCAATGTCTGCTTCCGGATCGTTCGGTTGCAACTGCAACGCGCGGCTGTAACGTTGGCCAGCTTCTTTTAGATCATCTTTTTGCAGAGCGATATCGCCGAGCCTGCATTCCGCCTGTTCATCGGAGGGATTCGCTTCCAGTGCCGCCTCGTACTCTTTTTCGGCTTCCTGTCGTCCTGGTGTAGTCGACAGAGTACTGAGCATCTCGGCAAGCTCGAAATGAAGTCCGGGGAGCTGCGGGTCGATCTTAAGCGCCGCTCGGTAGTTCTCGATCGCCTCCGCGGTATTTCCGCGCCTGGCCAGTTCGTGCGCCATCGCCTGGTGTAAGCGGGCAGAATTTGGATTCACTACGGATAGGCTGAGCAAAGATTCAGCAGCCAGATCCGAATAAACCCGGTAGCAAGTGTAAAGAACAGCTTCGTTCGTCGGATCCAAGTTCCTGAGATCGCTTACCACGGCTGCAGCTTTATCCAGATTCTCCGTTCCAGTGTAGATTTCGATCAGTTCCATTCCAGTCTCAATCCGAATCTTCTCGTCCTGCACTTTCGGAAACGCTTCCTCCAGATCGTGCCGCGCCGCGTTGAAATCTCCCGTCCGCTTTTCGGCAATGCCCAGAAGAGCCTGAATCTTCGATAATGTGGGCCGTAGCTTCAGCGCAGCCCGGAGTTCTGGAATCGCATTCGTATAGTTCCCCTGAAAGAAAAGCAGGACCCCGATGTTGCCGCGCGCATCCACATTCTTGGGATCAAGGGCAACAATAGCTTTAAATTCCGGCACCGCCAGGTCGGGCCGGTTCTGCTTCAAGTATTCCGCTGCCTTGCGGCTGTGCGATTCGATTTCCTGCTGCCGGCCTGGGTTGGTTTGAGAGAGAGACGAAAGCAACCAGAGAAAAAGAACGACCCAGGGAAAAATAACGAAGTTCCTTGACCTCATGTCACGATTGTACGGCGGACGAGTCGTGGTTCTTTCGTTCCTCCCACACAAAGATGAGGACGGCAGCGTGCCGCCGTCCTCCCGGACTTTCTGGTATGCCAGTTGTCAGAACGAGACACGAGCATTCAGTTGGAATGCCCGAGGCCCGATCGTGGTTGAAGTGATAGCGGATGAGCTCGTCGGTGCGCCGTTGGCGAATGCCACGCCAGTATTCGGGTTTGAGAAGCTCGGATGGTTGAAGATGTTGTAACCATCGATCCGGAACTGAAGCGCAATGCCCTCCTTTATGGGGAAGTTCTTGCCGAACGAGAAGTCAACCTCGGAGAGATCTGGACCTACAAGGCTGTTGCGACGCTCGTTACCGAACGTTCCTGGAGCTGGTTGGGCGAAGGCTGCGACGTTATACCAGTTCTGGATAGTTGGGTGGCTGAGGTGAGGGTTGCCAATTACGTCAGGATATTGCGAGGCGTTTGAGTTGGGATTATCTGCCTCGGCGTTGTTCGAGGACGTAACCACAGTATACGGCTGCCCACTATGTACC
>JBAVUV010000858.1:0-3140 GCA_049696955.1 Candidatus Sulfotelmatobacter sp.
GTCCACCGGCCTCGCTCAGACGGTTACGGCGCAGCTAACTAATCCTGCGCCTCTGGTCTTGCACGTCTTTGCCGTGTCGAATTCGAATGTTACTGGGCCACCCGTCTCGTCGGCCATTACTGATCCGGGACCGGGTGGGACCTCGGCCAACGTAACGACCGCGCCGATAAGCGTGCCCACCAACAGCCTGTTGCTCAGCTGGGTGAAAAACGAAACCGGTGCAACTGCGACCGCGATTGATGGATTTGCCTTGGATTCGCAATCGACCACATTTTTGTGGGCTGAATCTGAAACCCCGAGTAGCGCCGGTTCCTACACGGGCGACTTCCTGTATGACTCGCCTATTGGATGGCAGACGGCCATCGTCGGCGTCGAACCTCAAAACCCGGCGCCTCCAATGCCGGAGCTTACATCGAGTCCTGCAAACCCGACGAGCCAAACCAGCGCGAGCTTTAGCTTTACCGATACCGAGGCGGGTGTGACCTTCCTCTGCCAGCTTGATGGGAGCGCGTTCAGCGCCTGCTCCAGCCCGGCGTCTTACTCTGGTCTCAGCCAGGGGAATCACACGTTTTCTGTCGAGGCACAGGACACCAGCGGCAACCAGAGCCTTGCCGCTACGTTCTCGTGGACCATCAGCGCGGCGCCGACCGTGAGCAGTGTATCGCCGAACAGTGGTCCGCTGGCGGGCGGGACAGCGGTAACAATTATTGGGGCGAACTTTGTCGCAGGGGCAACCGTGATGTTTGGCGGGGCGGCGGCCGGTAACGTAGTCGTTGTCAGCGGGACACAGATCACCGCGACAACGCCCGCAGGGGCAGGAACTGTAACGGTCACCGTAACTGACCCTGGGGCCCTGAGCGGGAGCTTGACGAATGGGTTCACCTACGTCGCCGTGCCGACCGTAAGCAGTGTATCGCCGAACAACGGTCCGGTAGCGGGTGGGACAACAGTGACGATCACGGGAACAAACTTTGCCGCAGGAGCGACTGTGACGTTTGGCGCCGCAGCGGCGAGCAATGTGGTGTTTGTGAGCGGCACCCAGATCACGGCGACGACGCCGGCGAATGCGGCCGGAGCGGTGACCGTGACGGTAACGGTAAGTGGACAGAGCGGAAGCTTAAGCAAAGGATTCACCTACAACCCGGCGGTCGTGATTGGGTTCGCGCAGGTGGCGGCAGCCACCCCGCAGTCGGCGACGGCGACGGTTGCAGTAGCGTATCCGGCGGCACAAACCGCGGGAGACCTGAACGTGGTGGTAGTGGGGTGGAATGACACAACTTCGACGGTGCAGTCAGTGCAGGATAGCGGAGGGAACAGCTACAGTTTGGCGATTGGGCCGACGACGGGAACGGCGTTGCGGCAATCGATCTATTATTTGAGCAACATCGCAGGCGGCAGCAATACGGTGACGGTGACGTTCAACCAGGCGGCGGCATATCCCGATGTTCGCATTCTGGAGTACCGGGGAGTAACGACGTTGGATGTGACGGCGGGAGCGAGCGGAAGTGGAACGAGTGCGAGTAGCGGAGCGGCGACAACGACCGCGGCGAATGAGTTGATCTTTGGGGCGAACATGGTGGCCACCAGCACGGCGGGGGCAGGGACGGGGTTCACGCGACGGATCATCACCAGTCCGGACGGGGATATTGCAGAGGACAAGGTGGTGACGACGGCCGGCAGCAACAGCGCGCCGGCTATTTTGAGCTCCCCCGGTCCCTGGGTCATGCAAATGGTTACGTTCTCGGCGGTCACAGGTCCGGTGCCGACAGTGAGCAGCGTCACCCCAAACAGCGGCCCCACGACGGGCGGGACGGCTGTGACAATCACGGGCGCTAACTTTGCCGCCGGTGCAAAAGTGGCGTTTGGTAGCGTGGCTGCGACAAATGTGGTCGTGCTAAGCGGGACGCAGATCACAGCCACAACGCCGGCAAGTAGTGCGGGAACGACGGCTGTGACGGTAACCAACCCGGGTGGACAGAATGGAAGCCTACCCGGCGCATTCACCTACATTGCATCGCCGACGGTGAGCAGTGTGGCGCCGAACAACGGTCCCCAGGCTGGCGGGACTGCAGTGACGATCAGGGGGGCGAACTTCGTAGCGGGCGCTACGGTTACATTTGGAGGGACGGTCGCGACGAACGTTGTGGTGGTAAGTGGCACGCAGATCACTGCGACCACTCCAGCGGGAAGTGCGGGGGCGGTCACGGCGACCGTAGCTAACAGCACCGGGCTAAGCGGAAGTTTGGCTGGCGGTTTCACCTACCTTGCTCCGCCGACAGTGGGCAGCGTATCGCCCAACACGGGGTCAACCACGGGCGGCACGGCAGTCACCATTACGGGAACGAATTTTGCCGCGGGAGCGACAGCGACTTTCGGAGGAGCAGCAGCGACTAATATAGCCGTGGTTAACAGCACCACCATTACGGCCACAACTCCGGCGGGAAGCGCCGGTACAGCGACTGTGACGGTAACGGTCGGCGGCCAGAGCGGAAGTCTAACCAACGGATTCACCTATGCAGTGCTACCGACCGTGAGCAGTGTATCGCCGAACAACGGTCCAGTGGCGGGTGGGACGGCAATAACGATCACAGGAACAAACTTCGCCGCGGGAGCGACCGTGACGTTTGGTACCGCTGCGGCGAGCAATGTGGTGGTCGTGAGTAGCACCCAGATCACGGCAACGACGCCGGCGAATGCGGCGGGAGCGGTGACCGTGACGGTAACGGTAAGTGGACAGAGCGGAAGCTTGAGTAAAGGATTCACCTACAACCCGGTGGTGGCGATCGGCTTTGCGCAGGTGGCGGCAGCCACGCCACAGTCAGCGACTGCCACGGTTGCAGTAGCGTATCCGGCGGCACAAACTGCGGGAGACCTGAACGTGGTGGTAGTAGGGTGGAACGACACAACCTCGACGGTGCAGTCGGTACAGGATAGTGGAGGGAACAGCTACAGTTTGGCGATTGGGCCGACGACGGGAACGGCGTTGCGGCAATCAATCTATTATTTGAGCAACATTGTGGGCGGCAGCAACACGGTGACGGTGACGTTCAATCAAGCGGCGGCATATCCCGATGTTCGCATTCTGGAGTACCGGGGAGTAACGACGTTGGATGTGACGGCGGGAGCGAGCGGGAGTGGAA
>JBAVUV010000859.1:0-2699 GCA_049696955.1 Candidatus Sulfotelmatobacter sp.
AACGTTACCCTGGCTAGGATTTGACTGAGTACAGCCAAACAGATTGGTTCTTCAGGGGAAGTATTGGCGGATCAACTGATTAGATGGTGTTGCATCGACCGGTTGAGCTGGCAGCATTAACCGGAAAAGTGAAGTGCTACCTCCAATGGACGGTAACGCGACGCAATATAAAAGGGCGCGCCAATTGGAGTAGGTTTTGAGTGTCCGCTCGAACCTACCTCAGAAAGGAGCGCCCTCAATGGATAACGTGAAGTATATCGGGATGGATGTGCACAAGGAAGCGATCTCCATCGCGGTTCTAAACTCCTCGGGCAAGCTGGTGATGGAGTGCACGATCGAAACCAAGGCCAGCACCATTCTGGATTTTCTGAAAGGCTTGCGCGGAAGTTTGCATGTGACTTTCGAAGAAGGCACCTGGGCCACCTGGTTGTATGACTTGATCAAACCACACGTGACTGAACTGGTGGTGTGTAATCCCCGCCGCAATGCTTTGCTCAAAGAAGGCAGCAAGAGCGACCGCATCGATGCGCGGAAGGTGGCCGAGTTGCTGCGTTCAAACATGGTCCGCCCGGAGTAAAATCTGAGGCCATGACCGAGATTCGAGTTGGCACTAGCGCGTTCACTGCGGCGGGGCTGTGAAGGGTCACCCTCGCCAATCTGATATTTTGAAGCCGCGCCCATTAGTGGCAGAATGGAATATCGAAATTTCAGATGCGAGAAGGGGGCTACTCTTTGCGGATTTTTCTGTCGTTACTGCTCATCTTGTTCGCACCCCGCCTGTTTGCTCAGGAGCAGCGTTCGTCCACGGCACCGCTTGCATCGTCGCAGTCCGCTGAACCCAAGGAATCCTCTGAATCTGCGACCATGGCTACGCGAACTCAGCAGAATCCGCAACCTCAGCAGTCCGGGCAATCGACAGGTGCAAACAATTCCGAGCCGCCCGCCACGAAACCTCAGCAAAGCGCTCCTATTGCGAATCAGAGTACGAATCAGAATCAGAATTCGCAGGCAGCAGGGCAGCAGCCCAAACGAATTCTGGGAATCATGCCCAATTTCCGTGCTGTCAGCGCTGGGACAATCCCACCGCCGCCTACGCCGAAGCAAGCCTTCCTGATTGCCACCAAGAACAGTTTCGACTACTCGTCATTTATCTTCGTGGGCATCACCTCACTCATGGCTCAGGGAACAAATGCGCACCCCCAACTCGGGAAAGGCGTCGCTGGGTATGGGAGATACTACTGGCGCGGGTTCGTGGATAAAGCAGACGGCAACTACATGGTCATCTTCGCGCTGCCGTCAATATTCCATCAGGACGAGCGTTATTACGCAATGGGTACGGGCGGTTTCTGGAAACGCGCCACCTATTCTGCCACTCGAATTTTTGTGACTCCGAACTATCACGGACACAACAGCTTCAATGTTTCCGAACTGTTAGGTAGGGGCATCGCACAAGGAATTTCGCTTGCGTATTACCCAAGCCAGACTCGGACCTTTGGCGGGTTCGCCTCGAAGTACGGCTACGCGATTGGGCGAGACGCGCTGACAAATGTGTTCCGCGAATTCTGGCCAGACATCGCTAAGCACGTGTTACATCGGAATCCCTGACGCTGGCGCGTCCTCAACAAATAGGATACGGGCGAAATTCTTCCACGTATTCCGGCTCACTGAGTAACTCCAATTCAGCACCGCTGCTCCTGAAAGCAACGGTAACTTGTCCTTGCCACATCGCCTGTAAGCGCAACTCAAACGCGCCCTCGTGTCGAAGAGGAACAGGAATTTCATTATCCAGACTGTTTTCCCCCATTCGAATCTGGCCGGTACTCAAATCCACGGGAAACTCCGAGAACGCACCGTCTACCCTTGCATCATGTATGCGAAGTATCGCCTTTTGAACCCAGCCAGTGCCGACATCACGGCCCGGTACACCTTCACTCTGCTGCATATAAACCGATGACAAATGGAGTTGCGCTTCACCCTCAGAGCGTGAAATAGCGGCGAGCACTGAATCGTGAATTTCGATGGAGCGATTCGGCATGACAGCAATCACCCTGAGGTCATTGCTTTGCGGTTGTCAACGGGATTGAGCGTGAGTCCTGATAAACGCGCTAATCGTACATGTGGAATTTTCAGTTTTCGGTGACGCAACTCCTCGGGATGACCTGACCTGGGTTTTTTGTACCAGCGGGATTGGGGAGAATTCACTCTGGGGGGAAGCTGGTATGCCGATGAAGAAATACAAGCCGGAGCAGATCGGATTTCAAATTGGGAGAGCGCCCGGCGACGGGCCGGTTTGCTCGCAGGAAACCTCTCGCCTATACTCGTGTTCTAACTAGGTATTGCCGGGGATTGACGGGGGATTGCTCTGCGAAATCAGGAAGCAGCGCGTTACGCACGCTGGGCGGCGTGGGCCGCGGCTGCGATTGTGCTGGTGGTGGCCGGAGTGTACGGCAAACGCGCCATCCGCGAGGCGCGCACGAGAGGGAAGGCGCCGCCTTCGATCCCGGAATCGGTGCAGCAGCAATCGGCGGAATTCTCCTACGTCGGCACGGACCAGGGCCGCGCGCTTTTCACCATCCGCGCTTCGCACGCCACACAATATAAGGACCAGAACCGCGCCCTGTTGCAGGACGTATGGATCACGATTTACGGGCGCGCCGGCGACCGCAATGACAACATTCACACCCGCGAATGCAATTACG
>JBAVUV010000860.1:0-2135 GCA_049696955.1 Candidatus Sulfotelmatobacter sp.
GCATAAATAGCACGCGGGCTGCGCCCGCGGAACAGCCGAGGGCGGCTGTTCCCACATGAGCATAGATGGCTCCTCAGCCAATAGCCGGCGTTCCATAAACGACGAGCCACGCTGAGCTGGAGATGAAGATGGCGATACGAGTTACAGGTATTCTGGGAAAAAAGGTCGGCATGACGCAGCTGTTTGACTCGAAGGGCGACGTGCGCCCGGTCACGGTGCTACAGGCTGGTCCTTGCGTGGTGACGCAGCACAAGCTGGCGGTGAAAGACGGCTACGAGGCGGCGCAGATTGGCCTGGTGGAATTTGTGAAAGAGTCTCGGCTGACCAAGCCGGCGCGTGGACATTTGGCGAAGAACAATCTTCCGCCGGTGAAGTTCATGCGTGAAGTGCCGCTCGAGAGTGACGGTGACGGCGATGGAGCGGTGAAGGTGGGCGACCGGGTGTTGGTCGAGATTTTCGATGGCGAGAAGTTTGTCGACATCGTGGGAGTCAGCAAGGGTAAAGGTTTTCAGGGCGTGGTGAAGCGGCATCATTTTGGCGGCGGTCCGAAGTCGCACGGATCGATGTTTCAAATTACTGGATCGATTGGCTCGTCGGCGTTTCCTTCGCGCGTGTTCAAGGGAATGCGCATGTCGGGACATATGGGACATGCGCGTGTCACGCAGCGCAACCTGCGGGTTTTGGGTGTTGATAAAGACGAAAATCTGCTGGTGGTTGAGGGCAGCGTGCCGGGACCGCAGGGCGGGTACATCGTGATTACGAAAGCGAAGAAGCCTCCCAGAGAGCGACGTGGATTTGCGGGTGCGGCTACGGTGGATCCGTTGAAGGCGGCGAAGCGAGCGGCTAAGAAGGCGTAGGTGTAGCGCGGGCGACCTCGCCCGCGTGAGTGGTGCGAGAGAGTCGCGGACGAGGGCGTCCGCGCCACATGGAAAAGCTATATGGCAACGATTGATATTCATAACTTGAGCGGTGAGAAGGTCGGGACGTTCGATCTGGCCGATGAGATTTTTGGCGCGGTGAACGAAGATCTGCTGTGGGAGGCGGTGAAGCATTACCGCGCCGGGCAGCATCGCGGCACGCATGCGACGAAAGCCCGCTGGCAGGTTTCCGGTTCGGGCAAGAAGCTGTGGAAGCAGAAGGGCACGGGACGGGCGCGTATCGGCTCGATCCGGTCGCCACTGTGGCGGCATGGCGGCACGGTGCATGGTCCGGTTCCACGCTCTTACGATTACGCGTTCCCGCGCAAGAAACTGCTCGGTGCACTGCGTTCGGCGCTGGCTTCGAAGTTTGCCGACGGCAAGTTAACGATCGTCAATGCATTCGATGTGAAGGAACCGAAGACGAAAGAGTTCCGCGCAGCTCTGGAAGCATTGAAAGTTGAAAAGACGGTGTTGATTGTGGATGTACCGCACTCTGGAAACCGCAATCTGGAATTGAGCGCGCGCAATATTGAAGGGCTTGAGTTGATTCCGGGCAACGAGGTTCATCCTTATCATCTGTTGCGTTATGATCGCGTGATTTTTTCTCATCCCGCGATTGAGAAGTTGCAGCTCACGTTGCAAGATACTTTGCCCAAGAGCCAGCGCAAGCACGCGAAGGAAGAAGAGGAAGGCGCGAAGAAGGCGTCGGCTTCTCCACGCAAGCGCGTGCGGCATGAAAAAGCGGCGGAGGTAGCCTAAGAGTTATGAAATCCGCATATCAGATTATTCGCCGTCCGGTGATTACCGAGAAAGGTTTGGCGATCAAGGAACTGCAGAACACGCTGGTGTTCCAGGTGGCGCCGGGAGCGACGAAGACAGAAGTGAAGCAGGCGGTGCAGACGATTTTCAAAGTGAAAGTGCTTTCCGTGCGCACGGCGATGTATCCGGGAAAAGAGCGGCGGCGAGGGAAGTTTGCCGGCTACCGTCCGGACTGGAAGAAGGCTTATGTACGGCTGCGAGCCGGGTAGAAGATGCCGGAGTACGCGCAGAATTTGTAAAACAAGCTATCAGCTCTCAGCCGTCAGCTATCAGCAAAAGCGACGGTTCTGGCAACGTAAAACTGAGAGCTGAGAGCTGACAGCTAAGAGCTGAGAGCTTCTTATGGCAATCAAAACCTATCGACCGACGACGCAGACGTTGCGGTATCGCACGACG
>JBAVUV010000861.1:0-2485 GCA_049696955.1 Candidatus Sulfotelmatobacter sp.
GCCGGAGCCCTTCGTCGGCAGCATCCCAGGACTTCACGACAATGTAATTCAATTCATCGCGCAGAAAGTCTTCCACCACGCGCTCAAACCGTGGCTCGACTTCCAGAAAGTCGGCGAGCACGCCCACCGGCGCCAAGCCGCTTTGCATCACTCCAGATTGGAAAAGCCGGCGCACTGACTCGGTCGAGTACCCATGTTCCGCGATTACAGCTTCCAGCGACCCCTTTTTCCCGAGAGCCGTGGCAAACTCCGCGCGCAGCACGTCGAGATTCGTTTTCGCTCGCGTTTCTTCCAGCTTCTTGCTCTCAATCAGCCGCCGAAGCTGGCTGATCTCCTCGGTGATTCCGACCACCCGCTGACTCACGGTTTCAAACTCCAGTGCAAGTTGCCCACGCTGGCCGCCGAAAGTTTCCACTTGAAGATTTGCGTTGCTGATTTCCGTCTCCAGCCGCCGCGCTTCGCGATCCGCTCCAGCGAGTCGCTCTTCGGCCTGCGCCAGTTGATTACGAAGCCGCGACGTCGAAGACACCGTGTCAAAAATCGCCACACGAGATTCTTCCTGCTGATGTTCCAATTTCGCCAAGGCCGCACTTGCTGCTGCAGCCTCCTGTTGCGACAGTGCAAGTTCTTGTTCCGCAGCGGCCAGATCGGTTGCTGCCGATTCCAGCATTTGCCGGTTGGAATCGCGTTCTGCCTCAAGCGAAGTTAGACGGTGCCGGGCCTGCGCGAGTTCTGCGTCGGCCGAAGCCGAGCGAACCATCAACTCGGTGCAACGTTCATCGTTGTTGCGGCGGCGGGCACGAGCGCGATCGATTTCCATCGCCAATTGGCTCAGCCGATCGCGATTCTCGCGCAACTCAGCTTCGATGGCATATCCGCGTTCAGTACTTTCGCCATGCTCCGCCTCCAGTTCCTGCAAAGTCTCCGTGCGATGCTGCATGTCCTCAGCGAGCGCGTTAAGTTGAGCATCCAGTTCCGTGCTCTCCTGCTCGATCGCGGCAAACTTGCTCGCCAACACAACCCGCAGCTCAGCGCGCATTTCGTCGCGCAACTTGGCAAAGCGCTCGGCCTTGGAAGCCTGACGCTTCAACGAATTCATCTGGCGCGTCACTTCGTCAAAAATATCGTTCACGCGAGCCAGATTTAGCTTGGCATCTTCCAGTCGCGCTTCCGCGAGACGCTTCTTGGTTTTAAATTTAGTGATTCCCGCCGCCTCTTCGAGAATCGCGCGCCGGTCCGTCGGACGGCTGCTGAGAATCTGTCCAATGCGCCCCTGTTCGATGAGCGCGTAGGTCTCCGGCCCCAGGCCGGTACCCATGAACAGGTCCTGAATGTCGCGCAACCGGCACAGTTTTCCGTTCAGTAAATATTCGCTGTCGCCGGAACGAAACAGCCTGCGCGTGACTACGATTTCGCCCGAATGAAATTGCTGCTGATTAAACTTGCGCCGGCGAATTTTCAACATGACCTGCGGCGGCGGCGGCGGCACGGCCGCAGACGACGCCGTCAGCGCGACATTCTGTGCAAGAACATTGTGCACCGGCAACGCAAACACCGGCTCATCATCCGGGAAAGCAATCGCGATGGTGTTAATCTTCGAACGTGGAATTTCCACTTCTTCAGTTTTGCCGGGCTGCGCTTCTTCCACCGCGCTCTCAGTTTCAGCAGCCGCGCGGGCACGGATGGCGGCTTCGTCCCAGTCTTCCGCATGCTTCGACGACATTGGGTTGACAGGGAGTTCGTCCTGAATATCAATCTCAGTCGGCGCATTGGCATCGGGCCCGGGATACTCCTGCGGATCAATTAGAGTCAGCGACACTTCGGCCATTCCCGTCGGCTTGCGATCACGCGTGCCCGCAAAGATCACGTCTTCCATGCGCGATCCGCGCAATGTCTTGGCCGACTGCTCGCCCAGCACCCACGAAATGGCATCGGCAATATTCGATTTGCCGCATCCGTTGGGCCCGATGATCGCGGCAATACCGTCCCCGTGAAACTTGAGGTCGGTACGGTCGCAAAACGATTTGAAGCCGAGAATCTGTAGCCGCTTCAGTTTAAGCAACGTGAACTCCTTGGGAAAACAGTGGCCAGTTTTCAGTGACTGATTGCCGGCAACATCGCCTCGCCGGCTGTTTACTAGACGGATTCCTCCGTCTTCGAGAAAGATGCGCGCTGAACCCAAGATCGTCCCTGGCTGGAAAGGGCGACCACAAATTTAACCAACTGTAACGGCGAAATAGGGGCGGGGTCAAGCAATATAACACTATATATTGTATGGCCTTACCACCGAGCGCGCTGGGTTGCACACACATTGCAGCAGATGCCTATTCTACGGGTGAGGGAAGTACGAGGTGGGGAAAATCGCGAGAGCAGAATAATGGTAGCGCGCGAAGACTGGAAAATACAGGCTAATGTGGGGACAGCAGCCCCCGGCTGTCCAGTCGAGCGAAGCTCTACCCCTCTCACTCCTCTCTTCGCCAAACGA
>JBAVUV010000862.1:0-2316 GCA_049696955.1 Candidatus Sulfotelmatobacter sp.
ACGAAGGTAGATCGAATGAGTATGGCGACTTCCCTTGAAGTGCGCGTGCCCATGCTCGATCACAAATTCGTGGAATGGGTGACTGGCTTGCCATTGGAGTGGAAGCTTCGCGGCGGAACGCGCAAGCATATCTTGAAAAAGCTGGCGGAGCGTCTCGGGATTCCCTCTGCGTTGCTGCATCGCAAAAAGCAGGGCTTTCAAATGCCGCTGGTAGAGTGGATGAGGAACGATGTGAAGGATCAGTTTCTCCGCGTGCTGCTCGAGCCTCGCACATTGCAGCGCGGATATTTCAAGCCTGAGGCGGTGAGATCGCTGGTGGATGAGCATGTACGGGGCCGCAGAAATCGGTCGGGACTGCTGTGGCGCATGCTTGTGTTGGAACTGTGGCACAGGAACTTTATCGAGTCACCGAACCAATGGGGCGCTAAGCACAGGCCACCGAATATTTTCGGGGACGCAACGAAGCGGGCTTCGCAGACGGAGGCGGTGATGTCTGCAGAGCGGGAAGCGGCGACCAACTGAAGCGCTGTACTGAATATTCTTTACTATGCAAAGCTTAGAAAAAACCATGAGGGCGAACCCAGGGGGTAGTTCCCGCAGCAAAGCGCCGGTCTTCGTGCTCGGGTGCGGGCGGTCAGGGACGACCTTGCTGTATCACATGCTGCTGTCCTCGGGAAATTTTGCGGTCTATCGCACCGAATCGAATGTCATCAATCTGCTGGAGCCGAGGTTTGGCGATCTCAGCGTAGCTAGAAACAAGCGCCGTCTATTGGACGCCTGGTATGAGACTCGCCTCTACACTTTATCGGAATTGGAAAAAGCCCCGCTCGAAGAGCTGGTCATGGCGGAGTGCAAGAATGGCGGCGACTTCCTCAGAATCATCATGGAGCAGATGGCCCGGAAACAAGGTGTCGAGCGATGGGCCGACACTACTCCGGAGCACCTGTTGCACTTGCATCGAATCAAAGAAACAATTCCGAACGCATTGATTATTCATATTATTCGCGATGGGCGTGATTCGGCGCTCTCTACGGATAAACAAGGTTATATTCGCCGCTTGCCCTGGGATAAGACGCCATCGGTCATGGTTGCGGGCATCTATTGGGAGTGGATGGTGAACAAGGGCCGCAAAGATGGACGCGACCTGGGCGCGGACTATACGGAAGTGCGCTTCGAAGAACTTGTCGGAAGCCCGCGGGAAACGTTGGCGCGCCTGGGATCATTTATCGATCATGATCTCGATTACGATCGCATCCAGAAAGTAGGGATCGGTTCCGTCAGCGCTCCGAACACTTCGTTCAGTGAGGGTTCGTCGGAAACATTCAATCCCGCCGGCCGATGGAGAAACAATTACACTCCCGAGAACCTCGCCATGTTTGAAGGGCTGGTTGGCGGAACACTGAAAGAACTGGGATACGAATTGGGTACGACCGACCGGAAAGCGTTGGATCGTGCCAGCCTGAAGCGCATGCGAGCCACTTACCGGAGATATTTCGACAGCAAACTTTATCTGAAGGCCAAGACCCCACTGGGAAAATTGCTGGTGACGCGCGATCTGTCGTGGATCTGATTTATTTTTGTTGAATTTCTGATCGTCTCAAGCAGATTTTTCGCCTGCCAATTCCCGATAAAAATCGAATACTGCCTGGATATTGCTTTCGTCGCTGCCGCGATCTGCCTGGCTGCGCGAGGGTTGCGCCAAAACTTCTTCGATCCCGCGAAAAAGAGCGGGCAAGTTTGATTTGGGAATCAAGTGGACTCCGGTTGGCCGCATGCCATTGTCGCTGGCGATAACCGGTGTGCCCAGATGGAGTGCCTCCCGTACTGAGACTGCATCTCCGTCAAAAAGCGTAGTGCGCAGCATTAAATCGGACCTCGAAATTGCGGTCATGGTGATGTTGTGCGGGACGTCGCCGCAAAGCAGGATGTGATCTGCATAAGCGTATGTGCTGATTCTTGCGCGGAGGTCCTGCTCCAGGCTACCCGATCCAATTAACAGCAATCCAGCTGAAGGGAAGTTTTCGCGGACTTGTCCCAGGACTTCGATCTGCAAAGGAAGATCATATTCCGGCTCCAGCAGGCCTACTGAAATTAACACTGGACTATGTACGCTGAAAAAAGATGCGAGAGGTTCTGGTAGCGCTATCGCCGAGTTCTCATCCGGCAGAAAAGAATGCGGGTAGATTAAGCGCGTGCGACCTGGGGCGACGCCCAGGCGTTGAAAAAAACTGATTATCTCCGGATTGACACCGATCAGCCCATCGAAGCGGCGAAGCACAAAGCCGGCAAGAGAGTTTCGTGTCGTCGACTTGCCTT
>JBAVUV010000863.1:0-2117 GCA_049696955.1 Candidatus Sulfotelmatobacter sp.
CAGTATTCCGGCTGGCAGGAATTGTTCGACAGCCTGAAATCGATGCTCGCCCCATATCGAGACATCGCCATGCAGTATTCCCCGAACAACATCGTCTTCACGATTTCCCTTGTGGATGGTGGCACGATCGAATTGTTGCGCGGCTTGGGGAAAAATGTGGTCAGCTCGGCCGACCTGGTCGCGCAGTTCGAAGCGACTTGGACCGAAGCGCAGATCAAAACGCACTTCGCGGCGCGCGATAGCGTGGATTCAATCATTGCAGCGGCCTTCAAGGAATTCGGCAAGCGCGTACGCAATGGCGGAGCCACGGAACATGAAATTCAGACGTGGTTTATGGAGGCGTTTCGACGTGAGGATCTGCTCACTGACGATCCTCCGATCGTGGCCGTAAACGCTAATGCAGGCAATCCTCACTATGAGCCGCGCGCGGATCATCCCGTCCCAATTCGCAGAGGCGATCTGGTGTTGCTCGACGTTTGGGGCAAGAAGGATGTTCCAAATGCCGTCTACTATGACGTGACCTGGATGGGATTTGTCGGTTCACCTCCATCCGGCCGCATGCTGGAAGTGTTCGAGGTTGTGCGCGATGCCCGCGACGCCGGCGTGAAGGCGGTGACCGACGCAATCACTGCTGGGCGTCGCATTGCTGGATGGGAGGTGGATCGTGCCACGCGCAACCACATCAAGCAAAAAGGCTACGGCGAATATTTTATACATCGCACCGGACATTCCATCGGCACTGACGTGCATTCCAATGGAGCCAACATGGATGATCTGGAAATCCACGACGAACGTCAGCTTCTCCCGAACTCCTGTTTTTCCATCGAGCCCGGCATTTATCTGCCTGAGTTCGGAGTGCGCAGCGAGGTTAATATGCTGGTGCGTCCAAAGTCGGCGGAAGTTACCGGCAACATCCAACGCGAGATCGTAACTATCTGATGGCAAATTCAACAACAGTCAAGACAAGAACGGTAGAACCAGTGCAGCCCTCCAGCACCATGGCCATAATCGCGCCAGCAATCGGCTGGCTCATCCCCGGTGCGGGACATCTTATCCAGCGTCGTTGGATTCGGGGCCTGCTGCTTCTCATTTCAATCGCTAGTTTGTTCGTGCTCGGCTTGCTGATGCAGGGCCACATTTACAAGGCCAATGGCGGTGACATTCTCGACATGCTTGGCTTCATCGGCGACCTAGGCGCAGGCGGACTCTATATTACGACTCTCGCTCTGAACGGTGGCCGAGGGGCGATCGCATTCGCGATTGCGGATTACGGAACCAAATTCATGATCGTCGCCGGCCTGCTGAATTTCATCGCGGTCGCTGACGCCTACCACATCGCCATCGGGAAAAAACAATGACCGTCCAACTCGCTCATTTCAGCGCAGCTTTTGTGTTCGCGCTGTTTGCATCGATCGTCTTCGGCATCACGCACCGCGAGACCACTCGCGACATGATCCGCTATGGCCTATATTGTTTCGTAATGTTCCTGGGCGGCGTTATCGTAGCCGGCTGGGCGATGTGGCTGGTGCGAAGATAGCTGAGGAGCTTTCGCTGGCACTTTTTGGCTTTTAACTAAGAGCCAAAAGCTAATGGCTAAAGCTTCTTCTACCCCTGCCACACAAACGCATCGAACACCCGCTTCGATTCAAACTTCAAACGCTTGTAAAGCGCAACCGCTCCCGCGTTCGCTTCCGTCACAGTCAGAGACAGCATGGAGAATCCGCGCTTGCGCAGGTTTGCGGAGGTAGCCGCGAGCAACCCTTCGCCGATTCCACGCGATCGGTACTCCGGCAGCACGCATACCTGCGTTACATGGCCCACGTCCCCGCGCACCCGCGAACACAAAATTAGCCCAATCAGGTTTTTGGCTTTGCGATCCACTGCGGCGAACGAAGACTCGATGTCAAACAATCCGCAGCCTGGAAAACGCACAATGTTATTCAGGAAACGTAGCGATCCGCCCAGCGTGTGGTACTGATCATTAATCTGGGCATCAACGTGGCCACGATACGCCGCGGTAATCACCGCAGCAGCCGGTTGATAGTCGGCTTCCGTCCATCGCCGAATTTCAACTTCTGGGTGTGTCGCTGGAATCTTCGGTGCGGGATCGCCTAGCC
>JBAVUV010000864.1:0-4691 GCA_049696955.1 Candidatus Sulfotelmatobacter sp.
AGCTAGGCCTGTCCTGGTAGGGATAGTGCTCGAAAGAGAAGAAAGTGAAATCGCTGATGTGGCCGTGCGCCTTCAGGTAATCGAGAAAGCGTCCCAGCCAGGAAACTTTTCCTGCCGCATCCGGCCATACTTCGACGTCGCCAAACGTTCCTTCAAACGGAGGCCCTCCCAGCTTGGCTTCCGGAACGAGTTTGTGAATCGCTGTGGCGAACTGAATGTAGAGCGCGCCGTAGTCTTCCGGCAAAATGTGCTGCCCGTCGGCTTCCTCGCCCATCTCGATCCACGAGATCGGATAGTGACGTTTATACAAATAAGCGATTTCGTTCGCCGCATCTTCCGGTGTGGAATACAACATGGCAATCGGGATCATAGTGGGCAGTCCGCGCGTAACCCCGCAGGTGAAGAAGAAATCAAATCCCACCTGGTCGCCGCGCGATTGGTCGAGATCCGTGGCCTCGTGCCATGGGTCCACGGACGAAGGCCAGGTTACAGTTTGATCCCGGCTGGGAAAATGCGTGACGTAGTCGTTGAACTGGCCGTCCGCCGAGAGCGCTCCCACATAGAGTTCATTGATCGCATATCCCACGCAGTTGCGCTTGTCCGCTGAGCCATGGCTGTCGCAAGTGTTGGACGATTCCGTCATCCAGATGCGCATGTATCGCACCGGAATCATCCACGAGACCAACTTCAGCGTGACCGTACCACCCTTGCCTTCTGTCACCGTGCCTAGGGGAAACGTCTGCCACACGCCCTTGGTCGTTCCTTCATAAAAAGGCTCAAGTTCGCCGGTCCAAAATTGCACGGAGTAATGCCGTGCATAAGGCTCCGCCCAGGCGATTTTGATCGCGTTCACGTCTATCTTGCTACCCAGATCAATCATCACCCATTGCGGATGAAACGAGTCGTCCTCGCCCGTGAAAGCGCGCGTCAGATAAGGATTACTCTTCCAGTACGAACTCGGATCGCCGTCGGTAAGGCGGGACCATCCATTTCCATCACCACGACTGAAGCCGCGATGCGGCAGCGGCGCCGCCCAGGAGTGGCGGATCATCTCACTGGTCGGCTCGGCGTTACCGATAAAGTAACCCTGCTGCTTCCCGGCATCACTCCAGGTACCGTTTGGATTCCAGTGCCACGCCTCGACCATCAACTCGGTATTCTGACGGTACGTCACCGTCTGCCAACCTGCGTTCAGAATTTCCTTGAGCAATGGATCCGTGAGCACGTGGTCCGCATGTCCGGTCCTCAACCGGTCAATCGCCGCTCCCAATGCATGCGGCGGACTGAATGTGTTGACCACGTGAGACGGAGCGGCATCAACGGTGACAGTCTGAGCGACAAGAGAATTCATCGCAAAAAGACAGGCGCAAATGAAAGCACAAATTCCCGCCGACCGAGTCTTCATTCCCCGCATCATTGAACAGGCCTCCGGACATCTAAGCCAGAATAAGAAGCATCTCCCAAATGGGTTCGGGAAGGGCACGACTTCAGTCGTGCCGCCCGAGTCCGATAAAGACGCGGGCTTTAGCCCCTGAGCGCTGCGGCGCGGCTTCAGCCGCGCCCTTTCAAATCCGTCGATGCTTAAAAGTTAACCTTCAGCGCCAATTGAACCTGCCGCGGCCCGACCGGCGACATGCTGCTGATTACTCCGAAGCTGGGATCGCCAACATTCAGCGTACTGTCACCATAAGGCCCAGGCACGCCCATACTGAAGAGCGGATGGTTGAACGCGTTCTGCGCCTCGAGCCGCAACTCCAGGTTCAGGCCTTCGTGCAGGTTCGACAATGAGATCAGCTTGTTCAACGACAAATCGCTGGTAAACGTCAGCGGTGATCGCACGCTTGAAATGGTTCGCTGCATATCGCCGAGCGTGAACGGTGCCGGCATTTGGAAGACTTGAGGATTCGTAAAAAAGCTGTTCTGCCAGTCGGGACCGTAGTTGCGTTTCGGAGTGCCGACCAGATTCGGCCGCTGCGCTCCGTACGTGGGCAGTGGTGTTCCGCCGTTGGAAACGGTGATCGGCAGGGGCCTGCCGTCGGCGATTTGCCAAATGCCGTTCGTCCTCCAACCTCCGACAATAGCATTCACCACTCGCGGCATATTGCCGAACAGAGCTTTGCCGCGTCCGATCGGCAGATCGTAGCTGTAGCTGAATTTCAGCACCGAGGGTATGTCGAATGTCGACAGACTTCGCTCCAGGTACGGTTTGTTGGGATCCTGAAGGCTGGTGAAGCTCCCCAGCCAGGTCACGTTGTCGTCTCCGATCGAAGAGTCGTCGATCGATTTCGACCATGTGTAGTTGACCAGGAACTCCAGGCCATTGCTGAAGTGCTTTGCTGCCGTGAGCTGCAATCCGTGATAGATCGAATTGCCGATCATCTGGACATCGGTGGTAACTCCGGTAAATTCAGGGTAGGGAAGCTCCAGCTGAACTGCCTGCACCTGCGCGCTCGATAAAGTGCTGTTCGGGTCGCTGATCGGTCCACCATTCAGCGAGGAGAAAGGATTGGTCACGTAGGTATTGAGAGTGTTGATCTGATTCGCGCTGTAGCTCTCAACTTGCGGCCCCAGGATATCGAGAGAATTCGCGCCGCTAAACGGCAGATGGGTTCCTTTCTTTCCGATGTATTCCGCATCCAGAACCACACTCCACGGCATCTGGCGCTCAATACCAAAGCTCCAGCTTTGTTCGTAAGGGGTCAGGTTGGCTGCGGCAATGCGCAGCGGACCATTCGCCCCATAGCCAACGTCGTTCAACAAGCCCAGAGCGCTGCCGGCCGGCTGGTTTAATCCATTGGGGAACGGGTTGCTGAGGTGCAGGTAAGGTGTGGCGCCATCATTGTTATAGGTCGAGATCACGTTGGTGTACTCGTCGAAACCTTGGCCCCCGTAGGGCACAACTCCGCTGGCGCCCGACCTGGACTGGCCGTAGTAGATTCCATAACCGCCGCGCACTACCATTTTCTCAGCGAACCGGTAGGCGAAGCCGAAGCGTGGCTGGAAATCCTTCCAGTCCGTCACGTAATTGGTGCGCTCATGCGAGTTAGCAAAAACCTCGCCGCCGAGCAGCGGCCGCTTTACAGGGTTGCCGGTAAGCGGATCCGTATAGCTGATCGATCCGCCATTCAACGGGTTCACTACATTGGGATCGAACCAGTTCTGGTGGTTGTAGCGGTCGGTCCTGGGCAACGAAACGTCGTAGCGTAACCCAAGGTTCAAGGTCAGCTTCGGAGTCACCTTCCAGTTGTCCTGAACGAAAGTGGCATATTGATAATTTTCAGTCGCGGGCTGGAACTGGATTTCATAGAAGCTGCTCCCAGCTCCGGCCAGCTGACCCATGAGAAAGCTGGCCATGGAATCTCCGCCGCAATCCGGTAGGTCGTCCACAAAGGGACACAACGAGCTGCCCGCGTTATTAAATTGAAAGTATCCCAGCGGGGCATTGGTTTGGATGTAATTCTGCTGATGCAGCCGCGCCTCAAATCCGAACTTCAATTCATGCGGGCCACGGATCTTGCTCAGCAATACGCTGATCTGGCCGGTAACCTGACCTTGCTTGTAATTGCCATACGGATTATTTCCCGCATTAGGGAAGCCGGCCGCAAAATAATCGTTGATAAACATGGCCGGAACCCCCTTGAATCCATTCGACCCCAAATAAGATGGGAAGCCTAGCGTACCCAGCGGATTGGGATTCTGACTCGTATTGTAGGCGTCAATACGCGTAGAGCCACGGGTGATTCCGAAAGTGGTGGTCAGCAATAATGTGGGGTTGAAAGTATACGTATCGTTGATCGCGAACAGGTGTGCCGAGCCTTTGTCCTGTCCGCTGCCGCAAGGATCGATAAAGGTTTTGAAGCAGTTGAAGGGAGTGACGGAATTCCAGTCTTGGGAGTACTTGGCGCTCAACAGATTTTTTTGATTGAAACGATGATCGATCCTGATGTCGAATTGTTCATTATTGCTGGGAGTCGCTCCCGATGCGATCCAGTTATT
Organism: Candidatus Sulfotelmatobacter sp.; assembly: GCA_049696955.1. GTDB lineage: Bacteria > Acidobacteriota > Terriglobia > Terriglobales > Acidobacteriaceae > Sulfotelmatobacter. The sequence goes on from JBAVUV010000864.1 coordinate 3,997, forward strand.
GTAGAGGGAGGCATTCGGCAGATTGGGCGTGGGCAGGGGAAAAAGATTCATCATTTTCTGCGCCACAGGATCGATCAGGTTGCCTGGCCCAGCGGGCGGTTGAAGGTTTCCCGGAAGATTCGGATTGCCCGGACTGTTGTAAAGGTCAACTCTGTTGTAGGGAATGAAAGCGGTACGAACCGGACCGCCGTCATCGGCGTTATAAACACCCGAATAGGGATCATAAAGCTGCCCGGCGATCAACGGACTTCCCCCTTGCGTACACATGCCCGTGGAATCGAACGATCCGCCCTGTGAGGTGCACACTTCGCCAAAATCACCCGTCCGCATGGCAGCGCTGGGCACTCCCGCCAGATAAGTGCTCATGGAACTCGCAAGTGTTCCATCCCAATCGAAGAAAAAGAAAGTCTTGTTCTTGATGATAGGCCCGCCGATCGTGCCGCCAAAGTCGTTCCGGTGAACCGGAGGGATGGGAATACCGGCCTGATCATTGAACCAGTTGTTCGCGTCCGTGATCGTATTGCGGATGAAGTCGTAGGCGCTGCCATGAAACGCGTTCGTCCCCGAGCGCGTGACCATGTTGATGACCGAGGCGCCGGAAAAGCCATACTCCGCGCTGAAATTGGTCTGCTGCACTTTGAACTCTTCCACCGCCTCCGAGGAAGGCTGGTAGACGGTTTGAGTGACGCCGCCGT
>JBAVUV010000865.1:0-5538 GCA_049696955.1 Candidatus Sulfotelmatobacter sp.
ATATTGTATAGATAATGTCTGGTCGCGATTACCTCGGCGAATTTGAGTACATCATCATCCTGGCGCTCCTGCGCCTGGAGGATCGAGCCTACGGAGTCACGGTGCGGCAGGAGATCGAGTTTCGCATTCAGCGTGAAGTGTCGATCGGTGCTGTCTACGCCACGCTTGATCGTCTGGAGACAAAAGGGTACGTCAAGTCCCGCCACGGCGATCCTACGCCTGAACGCGGTGGACGTTCGAAGCGTTTCTTTCGTGTCACAGCGAAAGGGATGGCGGCTGTGAACCGCACACAACGCGCCCTCCAGACCATGGTGGAAGGGCTAGACCTCATTCGGAGCTGCTCATGACCTCCGCAGCAGATTTCGTTCAGCCACCGCGCATTGCAAGTTGGCTCTTGAATCTCTTCACCCCTCCCGATGAAGAAGAATCTATCTTGGGAGACCTGCTTGAGGAGTTTTCCCTTCTCGCGTCGAAATCGGGAGTTGGATTCGCCCGACGATGGTATTGGCGGCAGGCGGTGAAAACCATCGCAGACATCTTCGGCACCACATTCCGTGTCGCTCCGTGGTCAACCGCTTCAGTAGTGGTCGGAGGGTTTTTGCTGCACAGGTTTGTCTCTGGACTGCCCGGCAGGTTGCTGTCAGCAGTTACCGACAAATACCTCTTCTACTGGTCAGCCCATTTTCAGGCTTACCTATGGATTCTGAAGGGAATGTGGCCCGCACAACTCATCTTGTCGATGTTCGTCGGATGTGTGGTCGCGTTCGTGGCCAAGGGAAGGGAGATGGTTGCCACGATGACGCTAGTTCTGGTCCAGTTCGCGTTGATTGGCTCTGCTTGGGTGTGGGTAGCGATGCATAGGCCCATGGGTATGGCGTGGATGCTGTGGTCGTGTGCTGATCCGTGCGCAGTCGTTCTTGGCGGAGCAATAGTCCGAATGCTCAGATCAGGCGCGAAACCTCTACCTTCGCGTGCGTAATCTGGCACTTTATCTCCCAGATAATCGGCCAGTGCGTCAGCCAATCGGCCCGATTGTCGTAACATCGCGATGGCGCTCAAAATGCAGAATTGGCCGATCACTCGCGCGATCTGTTGGCATTCGTATAGGGTACGCGGGTTGACTTCCGGCGCCTGCCCCGGTAGATTTTTTGAACCAGCATTTTCGTTCTTTCTAATGTCCTTCGGTTTGCGCGTCTTTGCCTTGTGGCGAAGACAGGGAAGCGGGTGCAATTCCCGCGCTGCCGCGCAACTGTAAGCGAGGAAATCGCAGGCGGTCACTGGAAGGAATTCCGGGAAGGCCGTCTGCAGGCTATCGGATGTTTGAACTTTAAAGTTTGAGCGTCCTTACTCGCAAAGCCAGGAGACCGGCGTAAACCGTCCACCTTAATGCCTTTCGCGTGAAAAGGAGGATGGTTATGCGCGCACTTTGCGCTTCGGTTTTGTTTTTCGTTTCTTTCGTGGCGGCGTCCGCCGCCGACCTCAAGGTTAAAGTCGTCGATCCCCAATCAGCCGCGGTTGCCGGGGCTCAGGTTTCTCTATCGTCGACATGCGCTGCTACTCGTCAAGAGGTAGTCTCTTCCTCCGAGGGAGTCGCCACGTTCGCAGGGTTGCGCGTAGCAGACTCGCCTACCCCCGCCTGCCCACTCCATCTCCAAGTCCTGGCGCCAGGCTTCGCTCCGCAGACTGAGGACGTCCCTTCTCATTCCGACGTCATCACGATTCGGCTGCATCTCGCCGCAGCTTCGGAAACCGTTGTCGTCACGGCAACCAGCAATCCCGTGGCTGCTGAAGAAAGCGGCGCCGATGTCTCGACGCTGGAGAACGGCCAGCTCGAAACCATGCAGCCCGTGGCCGCCAACGATGCGGTTCGCTTTCTTCCCGGAGCCGTGGTGAATACCGCGGGACAGCGCGGAGGCTTGTCTTCCCTGTTCGTGCGTGGCGGCGAATCCAATTACAACAAAGTGATTGTGGATGGCGTCACCATCAACGAGCCGGGCGGGACATTCGACTTTGGAACGCTTCCGCTCACCGAAGCCAACCGCATGGAGTTTCTGCGGGGCACGCAGAGCACGCTGTATGGCACCGATGCGATGACCAGCGTGGTTCAGGTCTTCACCCGCACCGGGAGCACACGGACGCCCGAACTGTTATTAGCCGCCGACGGCGGAAACTTCTCCACTGCCAATGGCAACGCTGCACTCTCGGGAGCTCGCGGGCGCTTCGACTATAACTTGTTTGGCGATCAGTTCAATACCAATGGCTCGGGAATCAACAATGCATATTCCGACTCGTTGCAGGGCGCAAACGTTGGCGTTGCGATCAACGACAGAACTTCTTTGCGCCTGCACGTGCGACATTCGAACAGTCACACCGGCGTTCCCGGCGAATGGAGCTTCAACGGCTACGATCCGCTGGTGGATGTGAATGGCGTAACCGAGCCGCTGCAGCCCGATCCTAACGAATGGTCGCAGCTTAACAGCTTGCTGGGCGGCGTGGAACTTACTGTGGCAGAGCCTTCGGGCTGGCAGCATCACTTCACCGGCTTCGATTATCTGTATCGTTACAACGATGTGAATCTGAATGGCGATCCGGCCCGGGTGAGTCCGCTCTATGGACAGTTCGACTTCCCCGATCACGAGTACGACAACATCAATCGTGCTGGCTTCGAATATCAGGGAGCCTATTCCGAGCGAAGCTGGGCGCAGAGCACGTTTGGATATCGCGTCGAAAACGAAAATGGATTCGTAGGCGGCGTTGGTGCGCAAACCCCCGGCCAGCGGCTCAATCAGGATGTTTACCTGCAACAGCAAATCATGTGGGGCCGGCTTTCGGTGGTTGCGGGCGGACGGCTGGTTCACAGCAGCGTCTTCGGCAATACCGGCGTGCCACGGGTGGCGTTGACTCTGCTGGCGCGGCGCGGGGGAGAGATTGTTTCTGGAACTCGTTTGCGCTTTTCTTATGCGACGGGATACAAAGAGCCTCGGCTGGAGGAAACTTTTGCCGGACCACCGTATTCCATTCCGAATCCGGGCCTCAGGCCGGAGCGGGTTCGCGCCTTCGAGGCCGGCATCCAACAGAATTTCTATGCAGGAAAATATGTTTTCAATGCTACGTATTTCAACAACCTGTTTCATGATCAGATCAACTACGTGACCGTCGATCCCACAACTTTTGTGGGTGAATACTTCAACGTGAATCAGGCCTTTGCGCAAGGGGCGGAGGTGGAACTGCAGGCAAAGATCCGGAGCCGGTTGTTGCTGGACACGGCATACACTTACACATCGACGGAGATTCTCAGCAATCCCGCTCCCATCGATTCGCAATACCTTCCGGGGGAGCCGCTACTGCGACGGCCAAAACATTCGGCGACCACGTTGTTGTCGTATCTGGGGAGCAAGTGGGGCGCGAATCTGAGTGGAAGCTTTGTCGGGCGCCGGCCGGACGATGATTTCTTCGGCTTCAACATCGACCATGCCGCTGGCTACGTGCGCGTCGATCTCGGCGGATGGTATGCCATCAATTCGCATGTGACAGCGTACGCGAACGTCGATAATGCCCTTGACCGTCGATATAACGAGGTTGTGGGCTATCCGGCGCTGCCAATAAATTTCCGCGCCGGATTTCGTTTCCGCGTGGGAGGGGAATAGTTGGGAACAGCGTAAATAAACCGCGGAGCTAGCTCACTTTTTCTGGAGGCCTGGTCATCGCGATGGGCATGGAGGCGGCCATCTTCCCGCCGAAGTATTTTGTCCGCGCGAGCAATAATTTTTCGATATCCACGCCGCTGAGCGGCTGCTGGCGGCCCAGAAGGTGGGTGACCAGGGCAATCTGCGCGAAGTGTTCCACGGTTTCCATCTTCATGTAGGCGTGTTCAATCGTATCGCCGTAGGCCACGACGCCGTGGTTGGACATCAGAATAGCGTCATAGTGAGGAACATAAGGTTCGAGGGTCTGGGCCAATTCCGAAGTTCCGGGCGTGCCGTAGCGGGCGAGCGGAATGCATCCCAGGCCCATCACCACTTCACAGACCAGCGGTTCCGTCAGAGCCATGCCGGCGGCGGCAAATCCCGTCGCGGTGGGTGGATGAGCGTGCACAATCGCCTGAATGTCGGCTCGGGTACGGTAAATCAGGAGATGCATCCCGATTTCGCTGGTCACGTTACGCCGGCCTGCCACCCGCGTACCGTCGAGGTCAACGATGACCATATCGGCGGAGCGCATGGCGCCTTTGCTGACGCAGGTGGGCGTCACCAATATTCGCTCATGGTCCAGCCGGACCGAAAGATTTCCGTCCATCGCCGCTACGAAACCACGCTCATGAAGCATTCGTCCGTAGCGAACAATCTCTTCCCTGTGTTTACGTTCAGCGGACATGGAAAAACTCTCTTAGGGGAGTGACGAAAAGCGGCTAAAAGCTCCAACTCTCGCATAGTATCGCACCTTGCTCGCGGCAGACAAACAAATTTACCAAAGTCCCCGGATATGTTGGCCCTGAGCTCAAGCCAGGTGGTTTCGATTCCTCCTATAATTCAGGCCGTGCTGGTTTCCGACTTCGACTTCCTTCTTCCCGGCGAACTGATTGCTCAGGAACCGCTTGCCGCCCGTGATGCTTCCCGCATGCTGTGTGTGGACCGCAGCACTGGACAGTGGTCTGACAACCTGTTTCGCGACTTTCCCGAACGATTGCGATCCGGCGATCTATTGGTATTTAACAATACCCGTGTCTTTCCCGCCCGGCTTTATGGCCGCCGCAAAGGCGCCCGAGCTCAGCCTGTCAGCCCTCAGAATCCTGCTGCCCGGGACTTTCTCCACGGGCGAATCGAAGTTCTTTTGACGCGCCAACTTTCCAGCGAGCCGAACGATTGGGAGTGCCTGGTTCGTCCCGGACGCAAAATTGTGGTTGGGGAATGGCTATTCTTCGGCGAGCATGATCCCGGGCGCGATGAGCTGCAAGCCGAGGTCCTGGACCGCGCGGAATTCGGAGAGCGCCGTATTCGCTTTCAGCCGGTCGAGGATTTCTTCGCGGTTCTTGATCGCATCGGCCACGTTCCACTTCCGCCCTACATTGCTCGCGAGGACGCTTTGCGCGACCGCGAGCGCTATCAAACGGTTTATGCCGAGCCCCGAGGTTCGGTCGCCGCCCCTACGGCCGGACTTCATTTCACCACGGAAATACTCGATCGCATCCGACGGCGCGGAGTTGAGACGGTCGAAGTCACCCTGCATGTGGGGTTGGGAACGTTCCAGCCCATTCGCGTGGAGCGCGTGGAAGATCACAAAATCCACTCCGAGCCATATTCCATTTCGCCGGATGCGGCCCGGGCAATCGATAGAGCTCTTCGCGAAGCGCGTCGCATCGTTGCCGTAGGCACCACTACTGTTCGAGCCCTCGAACACGCGGTCCGGGCTGGAGCAGGGTCGATTCTTGCAGGGTCCGGCATGGCTGACATATTTATTTTCCCCGGATTCGAATTCCGGGTGGTCAAGGCGATGCTGACGAATTTCCACTTACCGCAATCGTCTTTGCTGATGCTGGTC
>JBAVUV010000866.1:0-2934 GCA_049696955.1 Candidatus Sulfotelmatobacter sp.
GGTCCAGGCGCTCCGACAAGTGCGCCTCGACATACTCCAGAACCCGCACCATGCGGTAGTCAGAAATGCGTTCGTGGGTCAAAGAACGGCTCCACTCGAGACCTGCAGATGGGCCGAGTAGAAGATGTGCCGCCAGCCACTGCGCAACAGCCTGGGCGTAAAAATCTGGAGCCCCGTCTCGGAGGGCGGCTACCACCGAAAACATCAAATTGGTTATAAGTGGGTCATCCAGAAATGGGACATCGCTGAGGAACCTCCGAAGTGTGGTCCCCGCCTTGGGAACTTCTGCTGCAACGAGATCGACAGTGTTTTGAGGCAGGATCAGATGCAGGAGGGCGAGATTCTTCTGGTTCTCAAAGTGGTGGCGGATAAGACGTCCTTGTCTGGCCGGGGTGACCTTACCTGTTCCTCTGGTGTACTTCGTTCCGCGCCATCGTCCTTCAGAAAACATATCGATCCGGAAGCTGCGATTGAGCACAAGGGTGATCGCCGGATCAGAAAACGTCGGAAGCTCAACGGTATCTAGATAGGGCGCCACCTCTATTATGCGTAGGTATAGTGACCGCCACCCGTCCGAGTCACCGGGCAGCAGCGGATCCTCATAACTTCCATAGGCCCATCTGGTGCTCACATCGTCGGCTTGGCTATTCAATTGAGTACCCCCGTTTTCGTTTCATTTGCGCAAGAGGCGGCCCGGGGCAACACACATCCAAGCCGTTGTACGGCCATGTTAAACCATCATTCCTCTCCTCTCGCTCTTGACAGTGGTCTAAATTTCGACAGGCGGACATAGCGCTGGTTTTTCTCTTGCTCTTTGCAAAGGCGCTGCCGCTCGCCTCCTCCGTAATGAGTCTTCTCCGTCTGACGGGTTGGACTCTTCAGATCGGCAAGTCGGCTTGCGGCGGATATCGTCACGATCCGCCAGTGCGAAGCGCGGCCTCGGAAATGGTTTGGACTCGCTTCCAACTCTTCTACCCATAGGGACCCTGCTGTACGAGCCGCTCCTTCGCCGAACAGTTGATTGGTTGCCCAGCCGGAGAACCGCAATGTCGAAGAACCGGCAATTATTGGCATCGCACAAACAATTGAAACATGTGCCCTAGTGCTCAGTCTGCATACCGCTCTCCATCTACACTGGCGGTTTCACGTGTATCAACGGCCGAACCTGGACTAGATATGGCGACTGCCACTGCCGAGCGACAATGGAAGCCGCGGGTCAATCCCTGGGTGATTGCAGCGACCGTGGCGCTTGCCGCTTTTATGGAGGTCCTTGATACCTCTATCGCAAACGTCGCGTTGCCGCACATCTCCGGCAATCTAGGCGCCAGCACCGACGAAGGAACCTGGGTGCTTACCAGCTACCTGGTATCGAACGCCATCGTTCTTCCCATGGGTGCCTGGGCGTCCAGCGTGATCGGGCGCAAGCGTTTTTTTCTCTTGTGCATCATCATCTTAACGGTTTCGAGCTTCCTTTGCGGCATCTCGGTTTCACTTCCCATGCTGTTGCTCTGCCGCGTTTTACAGGGTGCTGGGGGCGGTGGGTTGCAACCCATGGCGCAGGCGATCATGGCCGATTCTTTCGATGAGAAGAAGCGTGGCCAGGCCTTCGCTCTCTATGCTCTAGTCACCGTGCTGGCTCCCTCCATCGGGCCCACGATCGGCGGCTGGATCACCGACAACTACAACTGGAGATGGATTTTTTATATCAACATTCCAGTCGGCATTCTTGCCTTCGTCCTGGTTACGCGCTTTGTGGAAGATCCGCCCTGGATTAAAGCGACGCTGGCGAATCTCAAGAAGCTCGATTACATCGGTCTCGGCTTACTCACCGTCGCCATGGGCGGCATGCAGGTGATGCTGGACAAAGGCGAAGAGAACGATTGGATGGGTTCTGGCTTCATTCGAATATGTGCGGCTATTTGTCCTGGGCATGATTGGGCTTGTTTGGCGGGAGTGGGACGGCAAGAACCCGATCATGAATCTCAAATTATTCAAGTTTAAGAATTTCGCTATTTGCGCCTTCCTCATGATGCTGGTTGGCGGACTTCTCAACGCGAGCACTGTGTTACAGCCGCAGTTCTCTCAGGAGCTTCTGGGCTATACCGCGACGGTCGCTGGAGAGGCACTGACCGGCGGGGGCCTAGTACTCTTGATTCTCGCGCCGTTATCTGGGATCGCTAGCGACAAGTTTGCCGCACGCAATCTCGCCGTAGGCGGCTTCGCCTTCTTTGCCGCTGCCTTCTACTACAGCTCCACTCACGTCACCTTGTCGATGAGCTTCGGCTTCGGCTCCTGGTTGCGGATGTTGCAAGTGGCTGCCATTCCGGTTTGCTTTATCTCGATCACCAACGCCGCTTACATGGGCCTGCCCAAAGAAGCGAGCAATCAGGTCTCTGGAATTATCAACTTTGCCCGCAATGTCGGAGGCAGCATCTTCATTGCGATTACTGGAGCCATCGTTACGAATCGTTCGCTATTTCATCAAAATCGGCTCGCCGATCATATGCAGGCTGGAAACCCAGTCTTTGCGCAACGGCTCGACGCTCTCGCCAAGGCGTATGGCGGCGGTCCGGGAGGGGACGCGATGGCCCGTGGGCAGATTTATAGTCAGCTCAATCAACAAGCTGCGGTGCTGGGATATGCCGACGTCTATCGCTTGCTGGCCTGGATGGCGCTGGGAATGGTCCTGTGCGCTTTCTTGCTGAGCAAGAACAAACCCGGCGAGGGAGCCCCCGCAGGAGCAGAGTGAGGAGCGGCCGACGCGAAACGGCAAGGAGATCACGATTGAAATTGCCATTAAAAAATATATTCCGAGTGCAAGTCGCGTTAGTGGGAATCACATTCCACAAGAGTGAACTTATGCTCCGAGGAGCAGGGGAATGAATCAGCGCTTCGCCATTCACCTTATCCCTTTCGGCATCCTGCCCACTGCCT
>JBAVUV010000867.1:0-4200 GCA_049696955.1 Candidatus Sulfotelmatobacter sp.
CTCCCAGCGGACACTGCGGTTTGGGTGGACTGAGCGTGCGCCGAACCTCCCAGAGATAATACAAACGTCGAGAGCAGTAAGACCTGAATCGTACTCGCCCTTCTCATGATTTTGGTTCTCCAATAAATCCACGCGATCGTCGCGGCTGCTGCGAAGGTCCCCCAAAAGCGTGCGATTTGACGCGCCGCTCAAAACATGCAGCGCCTCTTTTCGCTGCGAATCGAGCAGCGCATCCGGGTAGCGGGACCGGGGAGCTCGCTCGCACAATAATGCAACCAACACCCGGAGCATGAATACTGTCGCGCCAAAGCCGATGATGGCAATTACCGAGGCAGCTCCCATAGCCTGACCTCCAACGACCGGGCGATAGACTCGTGCGCAAACATTTCAGTGAACCATTTCGTGTGTAAAAATCGTTTAAAGAATTTGCAAGGAATTCATAAAGACAGACACTCTTGAGCCGTTTCGAGAGTGCTCCAAATTCAGTAATGAGGGCGAGATGCGCTCAGCAGCCCCATTCCGCCTCGCCCGGCTGCGCAAAATACTCACGCTTTGCACCATCCCTTGTCATCGATTCCAGTTCCAGCAGCGCCAGGCGCGCCGCAGAGACCATGCGGCTTTTTTCCTGCGGCGGAATATCCCTCCACGAGCCGCGCCCTTCGCTGCCTTTCCCTGACATTTCCGGCATCAGCGCCTGATGGTAGTGATGGAAAAGCTCCGCCAACCGTTCCGGTGCAACTTCATTAACCCACATAGTCGTGTTCCCCTGAGTTGTATCGTTTTTGAGGACCGTTTTTCAGGCCACGACTATTGGATACGGAGATGCACAAAGTTCGAATAAAGGGTGCATAAAATGTTTGTAAGGAGTCGAGGAAAGGATCAGTAAGAAACGCCGGCTACAAGCCCGGTTCGAAGCGGTATCCCACCCAGGGTTCGGTCAGCAGGTATTTCGGCGATGAAGGGTCGCTCTCAATCTTCTTGCGCAACTGTCCTACGAACACGCGCAGATACTCTGGCTGCTCAGTACTGTTCGGGCCCCAAATAGCCGCCAGCAACGTCCGATGCGTCACCACTTTGCCAGGACGCCGCGCCAGATAAACCAGCAAGTCGAATTCTTTCGGCGTGAGATGAACTTCTTCTCCCCGAACCTTCACCGAGCGTGCATCCAGATCTATGGAAAAGTCTCCAACGCTGATCAGGCTGATTTGTTCTTCCACGGCGGGAGTCCGCCGCAACTGCGCCCGAATTCGCGCCAGCAATTCATTCATGCTGAAAGGCTTCGTGACGTAATCATCTGCGCCAGCATCCAACGCTTCCACCTTCGAACGATCTTGCCCGCGCACCGAAAGTACGATGATCGGTACCTGGGACATTTGTCGGAGCTGCCGGCACAGGCCCACCCCATCCAGGTTTGGCATGGCCAGGTCGGTAACCACCACGTGGGGCGTCCAATTCTTCATCAACTCCAGCGCCATCTCGCCGTCATTGGCGACTCTGACGTCATATCCCTGCGCCGATAATGTGGTTCGCAGCACGCGCGTAATCTGCGGCTCGTCATCCACCACCAGGATGCGGCGATGCTCGTTGGTCATTCCGCTCACCGCATTTCCTGAGTCACGATGTGTACATCCACGGCGGGGGTATCACGCAGAAACTTATGAATTGCGGAAAGATAAAAATATCTCTTCCATCCCTTCGTAGCTGACCGCCCGAAGACGACTTGCGTAATATGATTCTCGCGCACGAATTCCGCCACTTTTTCCGCCACCACTTTGCCTTCGGCCTTCACCACTTTCGCACCGACGCTCTCCGCGAAGCGGATGTTGTCCGCCAGAGTTCTCTGATTCTCGTCGCTCTCGTCCGTTCCAGTGTCCACGTAAAACACGAACAGATCGCCATCGAGCGCCTGGGCCATGCGCGCACCGCGAGCAATTAAATACTGCGCCGCCGGATTCGAGCTGATACAAACCGCAATGCGCTCGCGCACCTGCAGTAGTTGACCATCCTCGGTCTTCAATTCTGAAAGGGTGCGATCGACCGCCTGCGTTACCTGACGCAGAGCCAGTTCTCGCAACGCAACCAGATTTTGGTTCCGAAAGAAATTCGCGAGCGCGCGTTCTACGCGTTCCAGAGGATAGATATCTCCACGCCGCATGCGAGTCTGCAACGCTTGTGGCGTCAAGTCCGCCATCACAATCTCGCCCGCCCGCCGTATCACCCAATCGGGTACGGTCTCCCGTACCTGTACACCGGTGAGAGCACGAATCGTCGGCGCCAGGCTCTCAATGTGCTGTACGTTCAGCGTGGAGACAACGTCGATGCCCGCATCCAGCAACTCGAAAACATCTTCATAGCGCTTCGCGTGCTTGCTGCCTTCAATGTTCGTGTGCGCCAGTTCGTCCACCAGCACCACGTGCGGCTTGCGCGCCAGAATAGCATCCACATCCATCTCTTCGAAGATGGTCGATTTGTAATCCAGCTTCTTGCGCGGAACCGTCTCCAACCGCGAAGAAAGTTCCACAATTGGCTTCCGGCCATGCGTCTCCACGACTCCAATCACAACTTCCTCGCCTCGACTGGCGCGCCGCACGCCTTCGCTCAACATGGCATAGGTCTTTCCCACGCCAGGCGCATAGCCCAGGAACAGCTTGAACACGGCAGGGCGCTGCGCCGCATCGCATTCCTTCAGCCATTCTTCAGGGCTCTTAGTCATCGCCGTTATTGTCCACGCCGGAGAAGAAATTGTCGAATGGGATCAAGCCCTCTGCCACAAAGCCACGGAGAGGAAAAGAATTAGAGATTTTCTCCGTGCCTCTGTGTCTCTGTGGTGAAAAGCTTCCTTCAGTTACAATCGTGCCCGTGAAAACACGCTGGCCACAACATCTGCTCCGCTACATCGCTTGCCTTGTGGCTGCCGAATCTGTTGCTCAAGTCTACCGGCACATTGTCCATGTAAATCCCACCACGGTAGCGCTGACATTTCTGTTAATGGTGCTGTGGGTCGCCGCCTATTGGGGATTTCGCTTCTCCGTATTCCTCGCTGTCCTCGCTACCCTGGCCTTCAATTATTACTTTCTTCCTCCCATCGGAACCTTCACCGTCGCCGATCCCCAGAACTGGGTCGCACTCTTCGCTTTTCTCGTCACCGCAGGTATCGCCAGCCAACTCGCGGATCGCGCTCGCCGGCAAACTGTCGACGCCATTCAGCGCCGCCGCGATGTGGAACGTCTTTATGCCTTCAGCCAGCGGCTGCTTGCCACTGACAATGTTGCCGAATTGCTGAACGCGATTCCCGCTTACGTGTGTGACGGATTCGGGGCGAAGGCAGCTGCGATGTATTTACTCAGTTCGCAGCAGGTCTATCGCACCGATCCCTCAGCCACCTGGTTTCCCCTGCACGATCTTCAAATGGTAAGCTCACGCGGCGAGCCAGTGATCGATTCGCAGCGCGGAATCTCGCTCACTCCCCTGCATTTGGGAACGCGCACCACGGGAGCCGTTGGCATCGCCGGGCCCTCACTTTCGCGCGCCACTCTCGAGGCCCTGGGCAGCATGATCGGCATCGCGATCGAGCGCGCTGGAGCAATGGAAAAACTTTCTCAGACCGAAGCCGCTCATCAAAGCGAAACCCTGCGCGCCGTGCTGCTCGATTCAGTCACGCACGAATTGCGCACTCCGCTCACAGGCATTAAAGCTGCGGTTACGGGCCTGCTCTCTGATTACAATCTGGACGAGGCACAGCGAAAGGAATTGTTGACTGTCATCAATGAGGAAACCGACCGCCTCGACCGCCTGGTGGGTGAAGCTACGGAAATGGCGCAACTCGATGCCCACAAGGTGGAACTACACATCGCGGCCGTAGACATCGCAACGGTGATCGAATCCGCTGTAGAAGAATCCAGAACAATTCTTGGTCAGCATCCGCTGGAAGTGCGAATCTCTGCCTCGCTACCCAGGGTGCAGGTGGATTCCGGCCGGATAGCAGAAGTCCTCAAACAGCTGCTGGAACACGCCGCCAAGTATTCACCACCCGCCTCGGCCATCACGATTACGGCCGAGCAAAAGGGAGACCACATCGTCACCAGCGTTACCGATCATGGATCCGGCATCGATGATTTCGAGCAGTCTCTCGTCTTCGACAAGTTTTACCGCGGACGCGACCAGCGTTATTCCGGGCAAGGCACGGGCATGGGCCTAGCC